>NZ_JRNB01000009.1 GCF_000758885.1 Peptostreptococcus sp. MV1
AAATATTTTAGGGAGTTAGTTGTAATAAAAAAGTCCATAAAAACTTGACACTGTCCAAAAGTTCTAAATACTTGAAAAAAAAATGAAAATGAGATAAAATATATGTAGACAAATTCATTGAAAACGTCAGCTTTTTACGATAACTATTTACCAAATTACCGTAAGCTGAAATTTCTAGAAGAAAATTGTACTAACTTGCTAGACTAAAAGACTCTAGACCTAGATAGTAGGAAATTAGGAGGTGATATGATAAGAAACTATAACACAAAATCTTACGCTCAAGTGCATGTGAAAAACTCAAAAAACAATACATGCTACGTAAGTAAATCCGACCAAATCTTTGGTCAAAATTTAAAATGAATTAATTATTTAAAAAAGGAGGAAAAAATGGACAAAAAACAAATTTCAAAAAGATATTTGTCACTGCTCTTAGCACTTATCATGCTAATAGGAATACTGCCACTAAATATCTTTGCTGAGACATTCACAACACAAGTGAATGGAAAAACAGTTGTTAATACGACAGACTGGACCATCGATGAAAAAAAAGAAGCGGAAATGAGCTACTGGAGGCTGGCTAACATTAACGAAATAGAAGTTGTGGCCAATGCAGAGGGCATTAAGACACCTTCTGTTAATTACATTGGAACTTATATCAATGCAGAAGGTAGAACGGTAATTAGAGCTTCATTTAGGATGTTTCAAAATTTAGCCACTGGATTCTGGCACAAAGCCCTGTTTAAATTTGATAAAGACTTATATGACCTGATTGATTTCAATAATACGAGAACAGGTATGTATAAGGGAGTAATTGATGGCGGTTTTCACGATAATGCAGTCTATAACCAAATCGCTGCTTTTGCTGATTGTGTAAGTTCATATTCAGGGGCAGTACATGTTAAAGAACAGAGCTTAACGAACAATGGTAATAAAGCTGGCGGAAGCGCAAGACTTGAAATTCCTATTGACCTTGTTTTGAAAGAAGGCAAAACAGTTGCAGACATTAAAGGCCAACCTCATATTCAAATGAGGATAACAAACAATGACTATACCAAAGTCTTCTGTGTAGCAGGAACTGAAAAATCCGATACTCAAAAGAATCTTATAGCGCCTTATAACTCCTACACTTTTATGACCTATATACCGTCTGCTAATAATAATGCGGATGTAGGTACAGTTTCTGACTACAACGTGGACAAACAATTCTACAGTGCAAACTCATATGCTAAATATAATGAGGCAGGAGGCTATCTTGATGTTTTCCATAAACAATCGAAGTTGGCTTCAGGTGATAAGATAGGCGGCGAAAGCTTCGCCTTTAGACAAGTTTTCAATGAAAAATTCGCAGAAGTTTTAAAACCACAAGATAAATCAGGAACAGTGGCGGAAGTATTTACCGCAAACCAACAAGGGGAAATGTGGAAAACAAGCAAACCAATTAAAATCACTAAGAGTGATTTAAATACATCTGCCAATAGTGATTTAAAGTCCGGTTTTTATGGTATTCAAGTTGCTTCAAGCTTTAAAAATGGTACCATTACAAATACAGGAAAATTTGCTGGACTGAAAACTGTAATTACTACAGAAAATCCAACAGAATCTTTTTTAAACAGTTCGACGACAGAGTTTAATTCAGGCTTGCCGACAATAACAAGGTACTATATCGATAAAGACAAGGTGGCAGCAAAAGGATTAACGACAGACGACTTAGCGGCCTTTGACTTTTATTCAACCTTTATTTTAGACAGCCAAAAGAAATTTATCGAGTATACGGCTACCAATAACACAGGAGCCGATATCATTCTTCCGGCAGATAGCAATATTGGATTAACTTATTCTAACGGCCCAACATCCACACCGAACCTGAATTTAGATCAATACTCTCTTACATTCGGAGAAGGACCTTATAAAATTGAAATGAGATCCAATTTTACACACACAGGTAAGCTGCTCAATGGAAATGTGGGTAGACAGTATGAGTATAACTTAATTCCAGGTATGACCATTAAGGCCGGAGAAAAAATTACTTTTAGGACTATGAAATATAATACACCTCCGAGCAAGGTTACCTTAACTTTGCCTAGCACTAACGGAGCCAAGACAATTTACTTGTTACCAGGTGCAAACGGAGCGGAAGTAACTACACCTAGAAGACTTAACTACATTACAACCTATGCAGGTGGTTCAGCTTCACAAACAAACTTGCCACCGGACGTAGATGAAATCTTTACAGATTCAAAAAAGATTACAGGCAGAACTAAGTACAGACTAGCTAAGATGAGATTGTATTATCCAGTCAATACTGACGCCACAGACTTTGAATTTACAATTGACGATAAAGGCCAACAAGATGTAGTAGTAAATGGACAAACATTTAAGGGTTATACATTCACTACAGATAATAAGTCCGGTATATATGCTAAGAATGGAGTTGCAGAAACAACGGCTAGAGCATTTGCAATGCCAGCTCTTAAGAAAGATATGCCTATAGCATTTACAAATAGAGACGAATTAAAAGCATCGGTAGCAAGTGATAAAGTTACAGAACAAGTACAAGCTAAAGTTAGATTCATGCTAGATACAGAGCAAGCTCTATATATGGAAAAAGTTGCACCTCTTAACAAGGAATACCTATACACTTACGACGAAACTACAAAACGATATACCAAGAACACAGCTTATGTAGCTAATGGCTTTGGAGAACTTGACGACAAAGGCAATGTAGTTGAAGGCACACTTGATAACATCAAAGTTGATGCAAATCAAGTTATTGATGTTGATGGTCAAAAAATGATTAACTACATCAACCACGATGGTAAAACTTACGATACAAGTGATGCAAATCAAAAGAAAGCACTTGCTAATAGACAATGGCCAAAAATTACACTCAACGATAGCATCAAGTATTTCAATGGTAAAGTTCTTATAGGTTGGACAACAGTTAAACTTACAGATGATGCCAATGAAACAGCTGCACAAAAATACTACAAATTAGTAGAAGAAAATAAAGTTGTTACTAAACTTACAGACTGGACAAAGGCAAAGACAGAAGCTTATGTTTATAACTCTAAATCACCAATGGAAGAAGCAATTACAGTTTATGGTGTTTGGGGCGAACCAGCAATCAGACTTCACTCCAACTTTGACAAAGACACAGCAGCTGGAGGAATGCAAGAAGATGTTGATACACAAATTCTTGAAAAGGCTGTTATAGATAAACTAAAAGCAAATGATGACCCAACAACTATTGATGCAACATTAAAATCTGTGTATGACAAAGCTGAATTTAAACGTGATGGTTATTCACTAGTAGGTTTCTCTAGAAATCCTAATGCAACAGAACCAGACATTAATGTTACAGATAAAGGCGAACTTAAAGAAGACCTATATTTAAGAGACGGTGATACATTTAAACTAGAAGCTAAGGGTTCACAAAAAACTAGCTCAGAAACAGTTAACTACGATTACAAATTTGATGCAACTAAGGGTCTTGACCTATACGCAGTGTGGAAAGAAGACTTTACAGTTAAGGCTACAAAAGCTTGGCTAGATAAAAATGGTACTGATTTGAAAGCTAAGCCAGAAAATGTAAATGCACTTAAATTTGCCCTTATTGGTCGTCCGGCAGTAGGTACTTTCGGACAAGAAGTCGTTGTAGAAGGTGCAACTTACCACCCAATTGAAGGAACTATCAAGAACTTTACAGGTACAGACCTAACTTGGGGCGAAGGTTCAGAAGGAAAACTAAAGGGTTACGATACAAAAGGTCGCCGTATGTCCTACCTAATTGTAGAGCTTACAAATGCTGAGCAAGAAAAAGCTTTTAGGGATGGTTCTACAAAGTGGTCAGATTACGGAATCAAAATCACTGAACCAGACCCAGAACAGCATGTATATGGTCACAAAGATCAAGTTATAAGCTTTGGATCAGGACAAAATGTTGATACCTTTACTGGAGCAACAACTCGTCTTCATAAGACAGCTGCAAATCCTAATGGAGTTAATCCACATGGAAGCGCAACAACACCAAAGGTTGGTTACTTTGACACAACTGGTTATGTAATTAATGTAAAAAATAAAGAAGTTGTAGTTCCATATCCAACAATTGAACAAGGATACACTGGAGATACTACTATAACAGTTAATCCACCAGAAAAAATGGTAGATAAAATTACAGTAACACTTCCAGATAACACAACAGCGATCTTTAAGAAGAACGCAGCAGGAACAGGATACGAAACAACAACTGAAGGCAATACAAAAGCAAATCTTGCAGTTACAGGTGGAAAGCTTGTAATTACACTAGCTACTCCACTTGCAAAAGACCAAGTGGTTAAAGCAAAGGCAGAAGAATCAATTGCCGGACAAGTTATACCATCTGAAGAAGTTACCATGAAGGTTACAGATAGAAAAGTATCTAACAAGCCTGAAGCATTAAAACAAGAAAAATATGTTAACAATAACGATGTACCAATAACTTTCAAGGTTCCAGACAATATTGTTGATAAGCCAGTACCGGGAACAGTTTATACAGTAGTAACTGTAGATGATCAAGGAAATGAAACTCCTACAAGTCACACTTACACGATACCGGCAAATGGAGCTGAAACTATACCAGGAACTCGTCAAACAATTACAGTTCCAAAATCAGAACTTGAAGGTAAGAAAGTCATTATTAAGGCACAAGAACCTAATAAGACTTCGACAAATTCTGACCCATTAGATTTAGACTTTACTGGTCCAACAGTTACACCAGATGCAAGAGATGAACGTTGGAGAAGATGGACAGATGTAAATGTTCTATTAAATGAAGCGGCAGATGGACCAATCATACTTTCTTATAAGGATAATGGTCAAACAGTAACAAAAGAGTATGATACAAAAGAAGAATTATCTTATGACATTGCCAGACTAAGCTTTAATGAAAATGTAAGTGACATGACAATTACAGCGACTGATAAATTTGGCAATAGAACAGTTCAACCTATTAACTATGCACCAATAGGACAAACACAAATCATAGTTGCACCTATTAGAGCAGGCAGAAACTTCGTAATTGTTACAGCAAAAGAAGCAAATACAAAAGTAGTAGTAAATGTTTATGCTCAAGGAACATTATTAGATAACTATGCAAGAGATAAGTACTTTGACTTCATTGGACCAGATAAACCAACACCAAAGGCAACAGTAGAATTGACATTTGATCAAGCAAACAAACGTAAGAGAATGAGGATATTAGATACTAACGGAAATGTATATAAGTTACAAAAGGGAGATGTAATTGATATAGTTGGAACTATTGGAGAAAAAGGACCAAACTACAAGATTACAAATCCATTTACAGAAATAGTTAAATAAAGAGAGGGGACTTGTTCCCCTCAATAACACAAATGTAATAGAAAGGAGTTACAATGAACAAACCTAAGAGAATATTATCTCTTTTCTTGGCTATAGTGATGATTCTTTCAGTTTTTCCAACATCTCTATTTGCTGCAGAAGCAAAAGATGAAGTAAAAACCAAGACAGAAGTCGTACAGAGCCATAAAGTAGGAGATAAATTAGTATTTGATGTACTAAAGGCTAGAAGTCATAGACTATACAAGGCAAAAGCGCAAGGAAACAGATTTTTTTCACCAGGATCACCAGCGACAGTGGACCAAAATGTAACAATAGACCTAAGGACTGTTGGTCTAGGTGAAGATTCTACTTCTTTTGATTGGAGTCTACTACCTAGTGGACTTAAAGTAACAGTTTACTTTACAGACCAAGGTGGAACAGAAAGTGAAAGGCAAGAAGTCACTTTAACTCAAAGTAATTTAAGTCAAGATGTAACACTAAAAGTTCCGGCAACAGGCGGAACAGGAAAGCTTCACGCAGAAATTCCAGATATTGATAACAATCTTGCAATCCGAGTAATAAGATCAGGAGAATCTACAGCAGATACTACAGTAGGCAGTGGAGATTGGAGTTTTACAGTTGATGTAAGCGAAATTACAAGCCCTGTTATTAATTTAGTAGTAAAAGATCCATATGGTAATCCAGCTACAGCAGCAGGAGATGTAGCAGCTAAACTTAATGTTGCAGGGCTTGGGGGCGAACAAGGTGGACTAGATATACCATTTACAATCTCACAAGGTAATACTAGCTTCAATTTGAAACAAGCCGAACTTTTAAATGGCGAAGATTATGACATTACAGAATTAAACTACCCTGGAGATAGTCCAACACTTACTGTTGATAATGAAACAAGTGGTAAGTTGACATTAGGTACAGGAGCAGATGCAGTAGAATATAAAGTTGCAAAGGCTTATTCAATTAAAGACGGCGGTACAATCACATTAACAAGCCAACCAAAAGTAATAGTACCAGTACCAGGAAATGATGGGAACTTACCAAATGTACCAGACGGCTACGAAAGATTAACATTTGATGCAACAGCAGATGGTAAGATTGGCACAGTTCAAAAAGTTGCCTTTGATGTATTATCAGGAACAAAATACAATGA
>NZ_JRNB01000010.1 GCF_000758885.1 Peptostreptococcus sp. MV1
ATTTAGCGTTGGGAGAGAATTTTTTCTCTCACCAACGCTAAATATTATACAACCCTTATTTTATCTATTCTTAACTATTTCAATTGCCTTTAGGACTTCTGCCTTTTCGTCATAGAATACTCTCTGACCCTTTATTATCTGGTACTTTTCATGACCCTTGCCTGCCACTACTACCATGTCACCTGGCTTGGCTATTTCTATCCCCTTTAGTATGGCTTGTGGCCTGTCTACAATCTTGTATACCTGACACTTAGAATCTACAAATGACTCCCCTATATCGTTGATTATATCCATTGGGTCTTCATCATCTGGATTGTCTGTTGTTAGGATTGATACGTCACATAGTCTGGCTGCAACATCTCCCAATTCCTTCCTACGTAGGGCTGCCCTTCCCCCTATTGAGCCAAATATGCAAATCAACCTCTTTGGTTGGTACTTGAGTAGGGTTTCTAGGACATTTTCTAGGCTGACACCGTTATGGGCATAGTCTAGGACTACGGTAATGTTTAGTATAGATGGTAGGACTTGAACCCTTCCATCTACCTGGGCTGTAGAGAGTGCTAGCAGCATCTTGTCCTTATCAATGGTTAAATAATTTGCAGCAGCTATTACTGCTAGGGCATTGTATACACTGAATTCACCCGGTGATGCTATATGAGTCCTAGTAGTCTGACCATCCCTAGTCACATAGTCAAAATCTACACCCAGGCTAGTTTCTGTCCTTGTCAGACTAATATCCTGGGCCCTGTAGTCACTGTCTGCCTTGATAGAGAAGGTCTCTATGTCACAGTTTGCCTTATCAATCATATAGGCAGCATGGTCGTCATCTAGGTTGATGATACCATGTCTACATAGGGAGAATAACCTGGACTTGCAGTCCCTATAGTCTTCAAATGTTGGATGTTCTTTGGGACCAATGTGGTCAGGAGATAGGTTGGTATATATACCTATATCAAAATCTATGTGGTTTACCCTCTCCATCATCAGGCCTCCTGAAGATACTTCCATAGCAAGACATTTTACGCCTGCATCTACCATTTCTCTTATAGTCTTGTGTAGCTCATATGACTCTGGTGTTGTATTTATGGTCTTGCCTGCATAGTCATTGTAGAAGACCCCATTTGTCCCTATTACGCCTGTGTTTAGGCCCGACTTTGTCAAGACCGTCCTCAGGTAGTTTGTAATTGTAGTCTTGCCCTTGGTACCTGTCACACCGATTACCTTCAAGTCTCTTGATGGGTTGCCAAAGAAATTTGCTGAAATATGGGATAGGCAGTTCCTGCTATCATCTACAATTATCATAGTAGCATCCTCTGCAAGTTCCATATTGTCATTGACTACAAATACCCTACACCCCTTTTGGTAGGCTGAGTCTATATAGTCATGCCCATCTACTGTTTCGCCCTTTATTGCTACAAAGATCCCATTTTGGCTTGCCTTTCTGGAATCGTAGCATATATTGTCTATCTCACACTCTTTTAACTGGTCCTGACTCCTGTTTGATATATAGTCCAGACCTGCGAGTAATTCACTAAGTTTCATTTAGTCCACCCCTGTTTCTATTGACCTATATTTGATAGTCCTCTTTTAGTTTTCTACCTGCCTTCATTATTGTTGTCATGGCTAGAACCTCTGAAGAGTCCACAAAAAAGTCATTCGGAAGTTTTTCATCCTTTTTAATAATAGATAATTCTGTACAGCCTAGAATAGCACAGTCGCATCCTTGAGCTAGCAAGGCGTCTACAATCTCCTGGAACTGGCCCATATCAGCCTTTTTCCCTGCCTTTACCTGCTTGTAGATTATGTCCATTACACTTTCCTGGACTGAATCATTTGGCACATAGTAGTCCATTGACTGCTTGATGCACATATCTTGGTATAGGCCTGTCTTGATGTTGCCTGTTGTAGCCAGTATACCTATTTTCTTGTGGCCTTGTTTCTTGGCATGGGCAACTGTTTCTTCTATCATATTTATCAAGGGTACACCTATAGAATCTGCTATATCCTGATAGAAGTAGTGGGCAGTATTGCAGGTCAAGACCAAAAAGTCAGCCCCTGCCGCCTCCAATCTCTTGGCATCCCTACATATATATTCCAGTGGACTGGCATCTGAGGACCCCACTATATAGGCTGTCCTGTCAGGTGTAGTCGCCCTGTTCATTATTATCATATCTAGGTGGTCCTGGTCTATCCTGGCATCTGTCATCTCAACTACCATATCATAAAAATAGACAGTTGCCATTGGGCCCAAGCCCCCCAAGACACCTACAGTTATATCTTTTTTCATATTTTTCTCCGTTTGTAAATTATTGCCTAGTATTTTTTACAATACTTGTTGAATTTCTTCTTCTGGTTTAGACCATACAAGAATAGGTAAAACCTCCTCTTGAAGTTGCCCTTTAGGTCATAATCGTATCCAAATGAGCTGGCTGACTTGCCTTGGGCTACAAGGTCCTTGCACCTTTTAACCAGTGACTTGTCCTTGACAAAGTCATATACTACTGAATTTGGTATTACGTGCCAGTAGAATGGATCCTTCTGTATCTTTAGGTCCATTTCCTTATTGTATATCTTGTCCTCTACTACATACCTAGCTATATTGTTGCCGCTAGATGTAACGTAGAAGTTACTCCTACCCTGTCTTAGGTTGATTTCAAATACCTTGAATTTTCCGTCCCTGTCATCATACTTGATGTCGAAGTTAGAAAAACCTACATAGCCTATTTCCTCTAGGAACTTTTTATACTTGTCCATCAGCTCTTCTTCGTATTCTGTGATGATGGCAGCATGGTTGCCTATTCCCTTAGGAGTATGTTCCTCTAATAGGACATGGCCTAGACACATCATCTTGACCTTGGCATTCTGGTCTGAATAACAAGTCAAAACCCTCATATGGTCATCTTCACCAGGTATAAAGTCCTGGATAATCATACTCTTTTCATAGCCATGTGAATATACATCAGATATTATCTGGTTGAACTCTTCTTCACTATGGGCTACATAGGCCTTGTTCATACCTTCAAATGGATGTTGGAAGAAGGATATACTATCAGAGGCCTTGACTATAATTGGGTACATAAAGCCAAAGTCCCTAGTCTGGTCCCCCTTGTTGTATATATAGGTCTTTGGATAATCCAAGCCGTATTCCTCGCATACAGCATAGAAGGATTCCTTCTCAACCAGCCTATTTTTTAGGTCTGCATCTATATAGGGAAGTACAAAGGCATCCTTTAACTGGTCCTTTTTGTCTATTATTAGTTCTGCGTATTCATCCGTACATCCCATTAGGATTAGCTTGACGTCAGCTGGATGCTTCTTGGCCTCATCCAAAAGTATATCGACAAACTTGTCAGGGTCTGTAATATCAGGAGTCACCCTAAAATCTATAATCTTGCTGTCCTTAGTCGCACCTAAGTAGTATCTACCAAAGGCAATCGACCTTAGTCCGTATTCCTCATGAAAGGCCCTTGCAACACTGTAGCAGTTCAGGTCTCCACCACACAAAATTGGCTGTATTTTTATATTCTCCATTATCTACACCTCGTTTATAATTAATCTAATTAAATTTAGTCAATAGCTCATATATACAATAAATATAATAACTTAAAAAGTTAATATTTGCAAGGTTTCTATACTCATTTGACTCTTAAATAAGCTGGCCATTAGACTCAATAACAGTCTCATACCAGTAGAAGGACTTTTTCCTAGACCTCGCTAGGCTTCCTGAACCGTCATCATTCCTATCTACATAAATAAAGCCATACCTCTTTTCTAGCTAGGCTATTTTGACTGCCACTCGTCAAATTTATCTCTCAACTCAAGAAAAACATCCCTATACCTGTTCTCTTTAATATTCGGGAAGGCAGAAAAAATTCTTTTTTCCCTAGCTGTAAACTTGGATATCAAAAGAGACTTATCCATGACATTTAATGTCCTATCAGCTACTTCCTCTCCTATTTTGTCACTGACCTTATAAATGTCCTCTCTCATTTCACTCAATAGCTTCAACTTCCTGTTAAACTTTAGTATAGATTGAACAGTAGATATTAGATCAATTATAAAAATAATTAAAAATAGTATATCTACTACCATCAATAACTGAATCGGTATCAAGGATACCATATTGACCATACTGGTATGTATGTCTCTTACAAGTATTATGCCTCCTACACCCCAGTATAGTAGGAATTCCAGACATACATATCCGCCTAGATTAAATTTGTTGTCCGAGTAATCCCACCACCTCTTATGAAATAGTTTATCTAGTATAAGACCCGCCAAATATTCTAAAAAGGTACATATTAAGGCCGAACTCAAAAATAAAATTAATGTTTTATCTCTATACGGAAAAAGTAAATAGGTCAACAATACCGAACCAAAACCGTATATAGGGCAAATAGTGCCTGCCAGCATGCCTCTATTTACAAACTTTCCCTGCTTTACAACATGATAGACTACTTCAACTATCCAACCAATAAAGGCGTATATGAAAAAGTATAGAATCCATGTAAGAATATGATTGTTTTCAAGTAATAAATGCATTTTCTCCTCCTATATCTATCTAAATCTATAAGGTATATTATATCTCAAATATCTATCTAAACCTATAAAGTATATTATATCTCAAATACCTAATTTAAACTAACATTATTAAAAATATTGTTATATATGCAAAAAAAGTGGTATTATATATACTAAGGTTATTATCAATCGATAATCTAATGATAAGGAGGTTATGAAATTGAATACAGAACAAATTAAAATACCTAATCAAAATAATTCAACTAAAATAGATAATAGGGAAACTAGGATCATGAGGGCATCTATAATCGGTATCATAGTAAATATAGCCCTTGCTGTAACAAAAATTATACTTGGTATATTTACAAACTCAATAGCAATTACATCAGATGCCATGAACAACTTTACAGACTCGTCATCGTCAATAATCACCATAGTTGGAACCAAGCTTTCACTAAAAAAGGAAGATGAAAAGCACCCCTTTGGTCACGGTAGGATTGAATACCTCACTAGCATGGTTATAGCAATAATAGTCATAGTTACAGGTATACAGGTACTTATCAGCTCTGTCAAAGGATTTTTTAATCCCTCACAAACAAGCTACACCCTAATAAGTTTGCTTATAATGGTTATTACAGTTATAACTAAAATTATACTTGGCTGCTACACTGAAAACCTTGGTAATAAGGTTAATTCGGGAGCCCTTGTAGGATCTGGTAAGGATGCAAAAAATGATGCTATTATAACTAGCTTGACTGTAATATCTGCCCTAGCCAACATATTCTTTAAAGTTCAGTTGGATGCCTATGCTGGTGCCATCATATCAATTTTTATTATAAAAACTGGTATAGATATACTTTTAGATTCTGTCAACAAGATACTTGGAATAAAGATAGACCCTAGCACTACAGATGAAATAAGAAATTTAGTAAAATCTCAGGATGGTATACTTGGAGCCCATGACCTGATAATACATAACTATGGTCCAGTCTACAATATGGGATCTATAAATGTCGAGCTTGACCATGAGACTCAGGTTGGAGACATCTACCCAACCCTTCATAGGCTACAGACAGAAATCTATAATAGATTTAATATATATCTTACATTCGGTTTCTATTCTGTGAACAAAAACCATGGAACTGCTAAGGCACTTATGGATATAATAAATGAATATATTTCCAAAAACTCACACTGCCTAGGATATCATGGTTTATTTATAGATGAAGAAGCCAAATCAATATACTTTGACCTCCTACTCGACTATTCTACTGACGAGGATTTGGTAAGAAATGAAGTTCAAGAGCTTGTCAAAGATAAGTACATAGGTTATAATGTGAATATAAATATTGACACCAAATTTATATAGATTTAGAGAAAGGAATAAAAATGAATAAGATAATACTAGCTAGTAAATCGCCTAGGAGAATAGAACTCCTAAAAATGTGCCAAGTAGAATTTAGGTCTATGGTTGCAGATATAGATGAAGATGCTATAAAGGACCAAGTCCTTTCAGAATCAAGTGGCCAAGATACCTTCCATATAGCAGACAGGTTGACTAAAAAACTAGCCTATGAAAAGGCCAAGGCCATACACGACCACTACCCTCATGCCATAGTCATAGGGTCTGATACCCTAGTCGTTACCTACAATTCTATACTAGGTAAACCAAAAGACCAGGATGATGCCTACAATATGCTCAAGGACCTATCAGGCCAGGTACACAGGGTCTACACAGGAGTCAGCATAATAGGACCAGACCAGGAGTATAATTTTACTAACTTCGCCCAGGTAAGATTCTATGACTGGGATTCAAATATGGAAAACATTGTAAGAGACTATATAGCTACTGGCTCTCCAATGGACAAGGCAGGTGCCTATGGTATACAGGACATGGGAGCCTTATTGGTAGAATCTATAGATGGTGATTATTACACTATAATGGGCCTTCCTATTGCCCAGCTATATAGAAAACTTAAGATACTGTAAATTATACAATAAATCAAATAGCTTTTTCCACATAAATTCTGAAAAGTATATTTAAATGTAAATCAAAAGGGAGGCAAGACATTCATTTTTCTGTTCTTAGAATGTCTTCCTCCCTTTGCTTGAATAAGCATGTTTATAGTCTATAGAGACTTATTTATTAATATTATCCGACCTACAAGTAGGTATATAGTCTTTACTTACAAACTACTCTGTCCTTCTGTCCAGCCTGAACCTGTCCTGGCTGAAGTTCTATCTTCTTGCTAGCATCTAGGTTAGTGAAGATTACTGGAGTAACTGTAGCGTATCCTTTTGACTGGAATAGGGCCTTGTCCATATGAGCTAGCTTGTCACCAGCCTGAACCTTCTGTCCCATCTGACAGAATACTTCAAATCCTTGGCCTTCCATCTTAACAGTATCTATACCCATGTGGATTAATACTTCAAGACCATCTTCTGTAGCTATTATTATGGCGTGCTTAGTTGGGAATATCATTCCTACTTCACCACTTACTGGAGCATATATATCACCATCAGCAGATTCTACGGCGAATCCTTCACCCATCAACTTCTGTGAAAATACATCATCTGGAACCTGAGATAGGTCTAGTAGTTCTCCATTTGCTGGTGCTACTATTTCCATACTAGACTGACCAAGGTCAACCTTCTTTTCTTCTTCAAGCATCACACCTTCGCTTAACTTACCGGCAGCCAACATATCCCCATAAGCATCTTCAATATTAGATCTTTCCAAGTATTCTTCAAGGTTAGACTTTATGATTGTTACCCTAGGACCATATATTACCTGTACACCTGCTCCTGCCTTTACTACACCAGCAGCACCAGTTGCCTTCAAGACATCATCCTTAACAAGTCCCGAATCCTTTACAGTACACCTTAATCTAGTGATACAGCAATCAACTGATTCTATATTAGACTTTCCACCAAGACCATGGACTATAGCCATTGATAGATCATCATCTGCATTTGTAGATTTGTCTTCCTTAGCCTTTTCGTCCTTTTTTGCATTTACATCGGCCTTAGTATAAAGCTTAACTTCTGCATTGTCATCTTCTTCCCTACCTGGAGTCTTTAGGTTGAACTTCTTGATTAGGAAGCTAAATAGGAAGTAGTAAACTACAAAGTAACCTATACCAACTAGGACAATCATAAACCAATTTGTTCTAGCATTACCTGGTAGTATACCGAATAGAGTCATATCTATCAGACCACCAGAGAATGTCATACCAACACCAACCTTGAATATATGCATCAACATATATGCTGCACCTGCAAATATACAGTGGATTAAGTATAGGAATGGAGCAACGAATAAGAATGTAAATTCTATTGGCTCAGTGATACCTGTTAATACTGATGTAAGAGCAGCTGAGAATAATAGACCTCCAACGATCTTTCTCTTTTCTGGCTTAGCTGTTCTGTACATAGCAAGAGCTGCACCTGGTAAAGCAAATATCATTAGTGGGAACTTACCAGACATAAATCTAGTAGCTTCTACACTGAATATTGATGTATTAGGGTCAGCTAGCTGGGCAAAGAATATGTTCTGTGCACCCTCTATCATCTTGCCACCAACTTCCATTGTACCACCAACTGATGTCTGCCAGAATGGTAGGTAGAATACGTGGTGTAGACCAAATGGTATAAGTATTCTTTCCATGAAACCATATACCCAAGTACCAAAGTAACCAGATACTCTAACTATTTCACCAACACCGTTGATACCCATCTGAACTTTTGGCCATACATAGAACATGATGATACCTACAACTAGGTAGACAACAGCTGATATGATTGGCACAAACTTTGTACCAGCAAAGAAAGATAGTGATTGTGGTAATTCTATCTTGTAGAACTTGTTGTGTAGGTAGGCAACACCTAGACCTACTATAATACCACCGAACACACCCATCTGTAATGACTCAATACCAACTGTAGTAGCTACAGAACCTGCCAACATCTTGTCTGCCCCACCATGAACTGTAATCATGGCACCTATAGCAGCATGCATGATAAAGAAGGCAAGTGCACCAGCAAGTGCAGCAACGGCCTTTTCTGCCTTGGCCATACCTATAGCAACACCCATGGCGAATAGGATTGGCAAGTTACCAAATACTATGCTACCTGCATCGTTCATAACTGTAAGTATTGAGTTGGCAAAAGTACCAGGCCCTAATACTCCCGTCAAATTATAGGCTTCCAACATCGTAGTATTGGTGAATGAGCCACCTATACCAAGGAAAAGCCCTGCAACTGGTAGAATTGCTATCGGAAGCATGAAAGATCTACCAATTCTCTGTAAAACTTCGAAAATTTTACCCTTGTTCATAATAACCTCCTAAAAAATAATATTTAAATATATATGACATCAACTTCTTTCAAACTAGCTGTCCTAAAGAGAATCAAATAAAAAGACTTAAGCATATAGGAATATATGATTATTCGAATACCAAATAAAAGTGGTTCAAATACACTTCATAATATACCTATACACCTAAGTCTTGCCTTCTTCAGTAACAACCTTAGCTTATAAGATTTTTTTTGTGACTCTATCAATATGTAGGGTTAAATATAATTTCTCATCATTACCAATTTCATAAAAATAATTATTCAAGATATACTCATTTATCTTTTCTACACACCTATAGGCCTCATCATATTTATTTTTAACTAATTCCAATAAATCATCGTTATTGTCGTCCAACCTCTTGTTCAAGAGTACCCTCTTTGCAAAAAACCTTACATGGGTAACCAAACGATCATAATCCAGATCATCTTCCTTATATTCTATTTTATAATAATATCTAATAATATTCAAGACATCTTTCAAAATTTTTAAAACTTTTATATCTTCCTGATACTTCTCGGAATTTCCCTGGTAGTATGAATTTATTATATGGATGGCTATAAAACCGGCCTCATCCTCAGGCATATCTATAGAAAATTTACTATTTAAGTAATCTACTGCCAACTTACCGGCTTCAAACTCCCTCTTATATACCCTCTTTATTTCATACAGAAAAGTATTCCTAACAATTATACCCTCATTAAACCTCTTGATAGCGAAAGCTATATGGTCTGTAAGAGACAAGTATATATACTTATAAAGGTCTTCTCCCAGGAACTTTTCAATTTTACCTATTATTTCGTTAGTAGCCTCAAATATATCTGGATCTATCTCCTCAGCTAAAGCTATCAGCCTCTTTTTGACACTGGTATCATCAGATATAAATTTCTTTTCCACCTTATCTACATCAACATCCATGCCTTTTTTCTTTTGGAAGCCTAGACCCTTGCCTGTTAGAATATATTCTCTATTTTTTAATTCATCATATACCAGCACCACATTGTTGTTTAGTACTTGCTTTATTAACATATTCTATACCTCCACGTTAATGTATAATACCCCTATCCATAATATCTTACCATAAAGAATGACTTTTTGCATATTTTTTTGATTTTTTTGATAAATCCCAAATTTTTCTACAACTATGACGCAAGGTGTCCACATCCAAATACCAAAAAATAGTAAAGGCCATGCCAACATAGTCGACACAGCCTTCACACTACTTATTCTTATCTATCTGCCATTGCTTTATAGCCTTCGTATCTTTCTCTAGCATTTTGTTCTGCAAGAGCGAATAATTCTTCACTTTCTTCTGGGAACATCTTAGCTATTGAAGCATATCTATTCTGACCCATGATGAACTCTCTGAATGACTCAGTTGGTTCCTTAGAATCTAGGATAAATGGATTCTTACCTTCAGCCTTTAGCTCTGGGTTAAACCTGTATAGGTGCCAGTATCCGCACTTAACTGCATCAGCCTCGTTTTCTACTGATTTACCCATACCCTTCTTAATACCATGGTTGATACATGGAGCATAAGCTATTATTAGAGATGGTCCCTTGTGCTTTTCAGCTTCTAGGATAGCCTTTAGTACGTGGTTCTTGTCAGCACCGATAGCAACCTGTGCAACGTATACGTTACCGTAAGTAGCAGCCATCATACCAAGGTCTTTCTTCTTAGATCTCTTACCAGCTGCAGCAAACTTAGCCATTGCAGCTACTGGAGTAGCCTTAGAAGACTGTCCACCTGTGTTAGAGTAAACTTCTGTATCGAATACCAATACGTTGATATCTTCACCTGAAGCCAATACATGGTCTAGACCACCGTAACCGATGTCGTATGCCCAACCGTCTCCACCAAGAATCCAGTTAGATCTCTTAACAAAGTAATCCTTTAATTCTGCCAACTGACCTGCAAGCTCTACAAACTGGCCTTCAGCAAGATACTTGTCTACAAGAGCTTCAAATGCATTACTTGTAGCAATAGTTGTGTCACCGTTGAACATATTAGCAAGGTAGTCGTTTACTATAGCCTTGTCAGCTTCTGGGGCAAGATTTACTAGCTCTTCTGCTAGTGACTTAACTCTATTTCTTAACTGCTTAACACCTAGGTACATACCATATCCGTATTCAGCATTATCTTCGAACAATGAGTTTGCCCAAGATGGACCCTTACCTTCGTGGTTAACTGTGTAAGGAGTTGATGGAGCTGAAGCACCCCAGATTGATGAACAACCTGTAGCATTTGCAACCATCATTCTTGGTCCAAATAACTGAGTTACAAGCTTCATATAAGCTGTTTCACCACAACCTGCACATGCGCCTGAGAACTCAAGAAGTGGCTGTCTGAACTGTGATCCCTTAACTGTAGTTGGAGCCATTACGTCTGGCTTAGCTGATACCTTTTCAAAGTCAGTTGCAAAGTACCAGTTAGCTTCCTGAGCTTCCTTCTGTTCTTCCATAGGCTTCATTACTAGAGCCTTAGTCTTGGCTGGACAGATGTCAGCACAGTTACCACAACCTGTACAGTCCATAGCTGATACCTGGATTCTGTACTGTAGACCTTCTAGTCCCTTACCAGCAGCCTTCTTAGTTTCAAATCCTTCTGGAGCATTAGCTACTTCTTCTTCTGTTAGTAGGAATGGTCTAATTGCAGCATGAGGACATACTAGTGAACACTGGTTACACTGGATACAGTTGTCTATCTGCCATTCAGGAACGTCAACAGCTATACATCTCTTTTCATATGCTGCTGTACCCTGAGGGAAGTGACCATCTTCACGACCGTTGAATGCTGATACTGGTAGAGAGTTACCTTCTACAGCTGTCATTGGTCTAAGGATATTCTTGATGAACTCTGGTTCACCGATTGTAGCCATTTCTGCTTCGTCAACTGCATCAGCCCAAGCAGCAGGTACATCTATCTTAACTAGGGCATTTATACCCTTTTCAACTGCTTCGTTGTTCATGTTTACGATCTTGTCACCCTTCTTACCGTAAGTCTTCTTTATAGAATCCTTCAAGTAAGCTACTGCATCTTCTACTGGTATTATATCTGCCAATTTAAAGAATGCTGACTGACAAATCATGTTTATTCTATTTCCTAATCCTATTTCCTTAGCTATGTTTACAGCATCTAGAGTATAGAATTCTATTTCGTTTCTAGCTATATATCTCTTAAGAGTAGCTGGTAGGTTGGCATCTAATTCTTCTGGAGACCAGATAGTATTAAGTACGAATGTACCACCCTTTCTCAAGCCCTTGATTACATCATACTGGTGTACATAGCTCTGCTTGTGACAGGCAATGTAATCTGCTGCATCAAGTAGGTAAGTTGATCTGATTGGAGTATCACCAAATCTTAAGTGAGACATTGTAATACCACCAGACTTCTTAGAGTCATAGTCAAAGTAAGCCTGTACATACTTGTCAGTGTTGTCACCGATGATCTTTATAGCCTGCTTGTTGGCACCTACAGTACCATCAGAACCTAGACCCCAGAACTTACATCTTACTGTACCTGGATGAGCTATTGTAACTTCCTTGCTAGCCTTGATTGAGTGATGAGTCACATCATCAACTATGCTTAGAGTAAATCTATCCTTTGGCTGGTCTGAAGTCAAGTTTTCAAATGCTGCCAATAGGTCAGTTGGTATAGTATCCTTTGATCCTAGACCATATCTACCACCTATAATAATTGGGGCATTTTCTCTACCATAGTAAATATCTCTTACATCTAGGTATAGAGGTTCTCCATTTGCACCTGGTTCCTTAGTTCTATCCAATACAACTATTCTTTCAACAGTCTTTGGCATAGCTGCTAGGAAGTGGTCCTGAGAGAATGGTCTGTAAAGGTGAACCTTAACTATACCGTACTTACCACCATCAGCGTTTAACAGGTCTATTAATTCTTCAGCTGCTTCTGTAACTGAACCCATAGCTACCATTACATACTTGGCATCTTCTGCACCATAGTAATCAAATAGACCGTGCTTTCTTCCTGTCATTTCTGACATCTTGTCCATGTATTTTTCAACTATACCAATCATGTTGTCATAGTACTTGTTTGATGCTTCTCTAGCCTGGAAGTAGATGTCAGGGTTCTGAGCAGTACCTCTAGTTACTGGTGAATTTGGAGAAAGTGATCTATCTCTGAATTCCTTAACAGCATCAAAGTTCAATAACTTAGCATAGTCTTCATTTTCAAATAATTCAACCTTCTGTATTTCGTGAGATGTTCTAAATCCATCGAAGAAATGTATGAAAGGTAGTCTACCTTCAATTGCTGCATAGTGGGCTACTGGAGCTATATCTGCAACTTCCTGAACAGAACCAGATGCCAATAGACAACATCCTGTCATTCTAGCTGACATAACGTCCTGGTGGTCACCGAATATTGATAGTGCCTGAGCTGCTAATGCTCTTGCAGATACGTGGAATACACCTGGTAGTAATTCACCTGCACACTTGTACATATTAGGTAACATTAATAGAAGACCCTGAGATGCAGTATATGTTGAAGTAAGTGCACCTGCTGCCAATGAACCGTGGAAAGCACCTGCTGCTCCACCTTCAGACTGCATTTCTACTACTTCTACAACCTGACCGAAAATATTCTTTCTTCCCTGTGATGCCCATTCGTCAACAACTTCTGCCATTGTAGATGATGGAGTGATTGGGTAAATAGCAGCTACATCTGTAAAGCTATAAGATACATGAGCAGCAGCTGTATTACCGTCAACTGTTTTCATAAATTTAGCCATTTTTTTCCTCCTTAAGAAAATAAGAATAAGTATATTGTTTCTTGTATACAATATGGAACACACAAATACACCTATAAGTAGTAGTCCATTTATGATGAATATATAATTTAATTATACATCCTCCAAGAATATATCCTATACTAGTCGCATTTGATAATGCAAAAACAGTCTATTAGTATGTCCTATATTAATTAATAAAATTCACAATTAGATTTTCTGAGAAAACTTTTTAAAGTATTTCTTTATTTCTAACCGTTTAGACTCATTATACTAAAAAAAAACCAAAAAATCAACTTAATAATAAAAATTCATTTGTCTAAATATAGTCATTTAAAATGTCTAATTTATATATATTTTACACATTCTGTTTACAGTAACTTGACATCTTTTATTTTTTTTATTCTGGATAATCATTGTGTAATAATATTAAATATATATCCCAAAATAGCCAACTTTTTTAAACTTTTATATTTTTTACATAAAAAAACAAGCTAATTGATGTTAAACAATTAACTTGTTTTTGGTTAAGCCCTACGAAATGAAGTTTCAATTGATATTTTTGTTATCATTTGATATTCTTGTCAGGCATATATAAATAATATGCAAATAAGGCATAAAATAAAATTCTATTTAATAACTACCAAAAGAATATCGTCCCTCTTCTCTTCATCATAGGTATTTTCCTTTATTGTAGTGTCTAGTATATTCAAAAATTCCTCCTTATCATCATCGATATGGTCTATGAAAAACTTTTCCAATTTTGACACACCAAACTCTTGCCCATCTGCATTTTTTAATTCAACTATACCATCAGTAAATAAAAGCATACCCTTTGTATCCTTTATATCAAGAGACATATTTTCATACTTTGTATCATCTAGTATACCAACAGGTATCCCCCTCTTGTCATCTTCGAAATGCATTAGTCTATAATCCTGATCAACCATTATTGGCAAGTAGTGACCTGCATTCGATATAGTTAGCATTTTTGTATTCTTATTGATTGTCCCAACCAAGGCTGTTGAGTAAACACTCATCTTGTCAAACTCATCGTACAGGTACTTGTTAATTTTGGTTAATAACTCGGCAGGAGTATCTACATAACTAACTAAGGCATTAAAGGCCCCTTTCATCGTAGCTACTATGTAATTTGATATTATCCCATGCCCCATCACATCTGCAATTATAAATACTATATGATCGTTGGTTTCTATAGCATAGTGAAAGTCTCCACCAACCACCTTAGCTGACTTGTGATAGTAAAAAATTTCCTTGCCATTGACAGTTTTTACATTATTTTGTTTCATAATGAGTTCTTGCTGGCGTTTTAATACATTTAGTTCATTGTCTATATTCCTATGCTTTTCATCATTCAGAGTATACTCATAAGACTGCATACTCATACCTATTTGCCTAGATAGGGCTGACAAGGTATTTTGATCATCCTTGGTATATTTTTTTCCACTGATGCACCATAAAATAAGCTGTGTCTTTGAATCTATTATCAGTTTGTAGTAAAGGTAGTACCTAGCATTTTTGCCATTGGATTTAGCCAATTCTTCACTCTCTCCAAAGGCAGATATCTTGTTGGCCCTGATTATATATGGCATCATCTTATTCATATAATTAGACTCTTCAATAGGCTCAACTATGCTTATCTTCTGCCCCACAACATCACCCCTACTGCCAAGATTATATATATTCAATAGGCAATAAGTACTATTGGTAGTATCTTGAAGTATAACTGCCATCCTTCTAAGATAATCATACATATCTTTTGTGGAGTATAACTGTTTTGATGCATTATTCAAGCTACTAACTGAATTTCTAAGTTTATTTATCAACTTACTAATGCCACTATTTTTCTGAGTAATGGAAATTGACAGAGTCATAAGTGATGCAACCTGTGTAATAAAGTCTATATCGTCATCAGTCAAAAAGTCACTTTCCCGCAGGTAACAAGTCATAAAACCAACAGTCTTGTGGTTTATAACAAATGGAAAAACTGCCCTTCCAACATAATTTTCTTTGCTGGCAAGTTCAACTTCCTTGCCTGCCCTAGGGTCCTCAAGTATATTATCAACAACAATTACCTTTTGATTGTCAACTGCTTCATGAATATATTCTGGATATGTATCAAAATCTATCTTAGCACCATATTTTTTATCTGGATTAAATAATTGAGGTATATACTCAAGCGTTGCTGAACAAACTAGGTGTGCATAATTATAGTCATTTCCATAAAAAAGATTTACACAGGCCTTTGTTGGATGTACAACATTAAGCATCTTGCTAATTATTAAGTCTTTAACCTCGTAAAAGCTATCGGCACTTGTTACAATCTTGGTTATCTCAACAAGATTTTTCATTCTCTCAATATTACTCATAAGACTCCTCCCTAGTAGATATTATGTTTATTATACTATATTTTTAGAAAAAATAGTGATTTTTGTAAACTATTTATTAGTATTAACTAGCTTTTTTTATTTTTTTATTGTAAAATTAAAGTAGAGGTGATGCTGATGAAGTTTTTAGATCTTAGTTTGAAAAACCGTTACGACATCTATACCCGTACTAAAAAGGTTCTGAGGAAGTACCAGAAAGGAATCATATCAGGTAAATTAACAGCCGATAAGTTTGCTGACAACATGTTAAAAGATGAATCTATGACGACTTATTTGAATGAAATAGGAATAGTTGTATCAGACTTCAGAGATGCCTATAAGGAATATGTCCAGACACTTATCACAATACAAAATGATTGTTTGACATACCACAGGCAAAAAGTGACTTCCTATTATTCAAGAAAGGCTGATTATACCAGCATTTTTAAATTAAATTCCATATTGGCTGACAGTGGATATAATCTTTCCATACCTGCCCAGTATTTGACAGAATGGGACGTGGATTGTATTAAAAAATTTTTAGAAACGGGTAATATAGATATTGGAAACGAAAAAATCTATAACTATATAGGTAGAGATATATAATTATATTAATAGCTATAATTTTATTGTAAAACCACATTATAACATTAGCCTTATCTTGTTGTTTTTTCGGAAATATAACAAAGGCTAATAAGAGGTCATTCATGTCTTCCACTTTGATATGCCTCCAGTACAGGTCTAGCCTGACTCACTGGGGTCAAATCAATCTGGAAGACAAGGATGGCCTCTTACTAATTTTTACTGGGCACTATTTATTCCTGCCAAATAGCCTGTAGAAAATGCTATTTGAAGGTTGTAGCCACCAGTAAATCCATTTATGTCCAAAATTTCTCCAGCAAAATATAAACCCTCTACTAGTTTGGATTCCATTGTACTTGGGTTAACCTCTTTGACTGATATTCCACCTTCAGTTACAATTGCTTCTTCAATGGGTCTTAACCTTTTTATATCGTATTCTACACCCTTTATAAGCCCTAGTAGTATATGCCTTTCTTCTTTTGATACCTGGTGAACCGGTTTTTTTCTATCTATTCCTGTTTTGTATACTATAT
Source organism: Peptostreptococcus sp. MV1 (assembly GCF_000758885.1). Taxonomy (GTDB): domain Bacteria; phylum Bacillota; class Clostridia; order Peptostreptococcales; family Peptostreptococcaceae; genus Peptostreptococcus. The sequence continues at coordinate 17,138 of NZ_JRNB01000010.1, forward strand.
AGTCAATCATCTTCTTAGGAAGTAGGTCCTTTAAAGATTTTTCAAATGGTTTGTTTGAATATTTTTCAAAGTCTCTCAAAATTCTAGCATCTAATTTTTCATATGTTAGAGCAGGCTTTAAATCCAAAACTATTTTATAGTTATTTTTTTGAAAGTTATCCATATAACATGACGCAGATTTAATAATAGGGCCATCTATACCATAGTCCCTATATTCCAACTCACCAAAATCTTCATATATCTTCTTACCATTCTTGTAGAGGTTTATAGAAATATTTCTAAGATTAAGGCCCACTAATTCCTCGGAAATAGGCTCTCTAGTCTCTAAACCTACCAAAGCAGGATAAAGGTCAGTAATACTATGGCCACACTTCTTAGCCATTATATAGCCATCTCCAGTTGAACCCGTCAAAGGATAGGACTTGCCCCCCGTAGTTACTATTACTCTATCAGCCATCATTTTTGTTCCATTAGACAAAACTACACCTTTGACTTTTTCATCCTCTAGAATTATATTTTTTACTGTAGAGGATGTCTTGACCCTAACATTTTTACTGTCCAACATTTTCTCCATAGTCTTAACAACGTCAATTGACTTGTCACTAACTGGAAACACCCTATTACCTCTTTCAGTCTTTAACTTCAAACCAAAAGATTCAAACAAGTCTATCAGATTGTCATTGGTAAAGGAATACAGAGAACTATACATGAAATTACCATTTCTATATATATTATTGATTATAGTCTCTAAATCAGAAGCGTTAGTCAAATTGCACCTACCCTTACCGCTTATCCTTATCTTTCTTCCGAGCATCTTATTTTTTTCTAAAATAGTGACACTAGCCCCTTCTTTTGCTGCAAAATATCCAGCCATCATACCGGCAGCTCCTCCACCTATTACTACAACTTTTTTATCCACTTATAATCTCCTCTTATTCGCCATCGTCTGGCAAAATCCATAATTTTTTATATATTTATCTACCAGCAAACACAGAATATTATCCCTATTTTCTCGTCTAAACCATAATAATTTAGTCTATCCAACCAAAATGCCTACAAGCATATTCTATGCCGCCGTCATCTGCATCCTTGGTTACAAAATCAGCAATTTCCTTTAACTCTTTGACTGCATTGCCCATAGCGATTGATGTCCACTCTGGCCTAAACATCTTGATATCATTGGTATTGTCTCCAAAAACAACCACATCCTGGTCCTCTATACCCATCAGGTCCATGACCTTTCTGATACCTAAAGACTTGTCATCTGGCTCTATGATTATATAGCTTGGACTATATCTGGTATAAGTTACATTTTTCAAAGCATCCAGTTTGCTCTCTAGCTCCACATCTATACATGCAAAGCCCTTAAACACGTCTTTTACCTTTCTAATATCTAAATCCCGATCTATAATTGTATCCATATAGTTTTTGGTTTCCCGCTTCATGATATCATAAAATCTCTTGTCTTTAGTATGCCATACCCTTTCATCTGCTAGGCAGATAGCCCAAGGTATATTATTTTCTTCAAACACATCAACTATATCTATCATCATCTGTTTATCAAGAGGCTTTATATCTATCTTGCCATCTAAAACAGTCCCATACCCTCCATCTGTAACCATATTACTTATACCGAACTGGTCACAAAAATCCTTGGCCATAGTATACATTCTGCCAGTAGCTACACTTATAAAGTGGCCATTTTCTTTTAGCTTGTTCAAGGCATACTCAGTTGACTCAGGTATATATCTAGGCATGCCAATAGCAATAGTTCCATCTATATCGAAAAAGAAGTATTTCTTCCTCGAGTCCTTATTACTTTCTCTAATATTTCCCATTAACTTCACCTTCCCATATATAAAAAGACTGTAACCTAATTATATCATATCAGGTACAGTCCTTATATATTATCAAAAAATATTTATTCAATTAATCTTCTACATCTTCAACTATTGCTATATAAGGAAGGTTCCTATACTTTTCATCATAGTCAATACCGTATCCAACTATAAATTTATCTTCAATTATATATCCTACATAGTCTACATCTATATCCACCTTTTTTCTAGCAGGCTTGTTTAATAGGGTACATAGCTTTAGACTCTTTGGTTCCCTAGTCATAAGAGTATCATAAAGATTTCTAAGAGTTATACCAGAGTCTATAATGTCTTCAACAATCAAGACATTCTTGTCCTTTATGTCAACGTCAAGGTCTTTTAAAATCTTTACTGTACCAGATGATTCTGTCCCACTTCCATAGCTAGACACACTCATAAAGTCTATATTTACATTTAGATTTATCTTTCTCATCAAATCTGCTACAAATACACTCGCTCCTTTTAATATACCTACCAATAAAAGGTCCTGTCCCTTGTAGTCCTCTTCAATCTGTCTAGCCAATTCTTCAACCTTGCTAGCTATTTCTTCTTGGCTAAACATAACACCAGTTAACTTATACATACTGCCTCCAAAATTCTATACAAATAATTATAGTAGGTGGATGCCTGCCTTAGCACAATCCTTGATCATGCCATTTGGCCATATACCTACCTGAACTTCACCTATATGAGCCTTCCTAAGGAAGAACATGCATATTCTTGATTGACCTATGCCACCACCTATTGTATATGGTAAGTTTCCATTTAGTAGCTCTCTATGGTAGTCACATGACTTTCTATCCTCTGCACCTGCTATCTCTAGCTGCCTAGTTAGAGACTCCTCATCTACCCTAATACCCATTGATGATAATTCTATTACATCATCAAGGACTGGATTGTAGAATAGCAAGTCACCGTTCAAGTCCCAATCGTCGTAGTCTGGAGATCTACCGTCATGCTTTTCGCCTGACTCCAAGACACTGCCTATCCCCTTCAAAAATACTGCCTTGTGTCTTCTCACTATAGCCCTCTCCTTTTCCTTTGGAGTAAGGTTTGGCCATTCATTTTCTAATTCCTGGCTAGTTACAAAAGTTATCCTTTCAGGTAGTAGTGGTGTGAACTGTGGATACATACTTAGTATATATTCATCAGCCCTCTTAAATACATCATATATTTTTTCAACTATCCAAACTAGCTTTTCAGGTGTCCTATCCTCTTTTTTGATTTGGTATTCCCAGTCCCACTGGTCAACATACAATGAATGTAGGTTGTCTAATTCCTCATCTTTTCTAATTGCATTCATATCAGCATATATACCTTCGTACATAGGTATATTATATTTCTTTATTGCCATCCTCTTCCATTTTGCTAAAGACTGAACTATTTCTGCCTTCTTGTTTATAAATGGAACTATAAAGCTTACAGGAGTTTCTACTCCATTCAAGTTATCGTTAGTACCTGTTTCTGGTAGGACAAAAAGAGGTGAAGATACTCTTAGTAGGTTCAACTCCTTACTCAATTCTTCTTGAAAAAAGTCCTTTAGTTTCTTTATTGCCTTTTGCGTTTCTAAAACGTCTAAATCACATTTATAGTCATCTGGTATAATCATTACCATATTTCTACCTCCATCAAATCAATATATAAATAATATTTTCATTATACTTTTTAGTATGCTATTTGTCAATCTCAAAGATATCTAAACTAATAAATATATGGGTCTGGATCTACCTGCTTGTAGTTCTTTGTACCCTTGCTAACATTAGAAAAAGCTGCATTAAGCTTAATCCTAAATGTAGATATTTTTTCTAGAAAGTATGGATTATAGCATTTTTCTATGTCAGTACCCTTTCCGGTGATATTTACAGCAAGTTCTAATGCCATCCTTAGGGTATGATTTTTAGGGTCTGCGCTAGATGAGCCCATTCTATTGCCTGAATCGTTGATTCTAGACAAGAAAGTAGACACCTGAGAATTTAAGTATGCATACTCATACCTTTGCCTGTGTATATATTTAATGCTATACTTGTCCAATATATCGGCAAGTTTATTAGGTTGGGATAGTTCAGCTACATAGAAATTATTCTCTGTAATTCTACTAATCAAAATATCATCTATAAGTTTACTAGTAGGGTAGTAGTTTACCTTGTCACCATATTTCTTGGTCATTTCATCTATAAGATTAGACACATATGCAACTTTTTCATTGGCTTCTAATTTAGGTAGACTTACCTCTTCATATGCCATGCCGTATGATTTTGTTTCACTATCTAGACCATCCAAGTTTAATTTTACAGATGCTGACAAGTTGTCATCGACTATAGCTATCGTCCTCTCTGCTCCCAAAGTTCTCGCCAATTCAGCTATTCTCTTAGTACGGTCTGGTTGAGCAGTCTTAAAGTTCATATCAAAAGTATCCATCAAGTCCCTTGTGCCAGCGGCCACATCCTTAGTCTTATTGTCAGTGGTATTTTTATCGATACTTGTAGCCTGATCAGCAGATACTAGAAGCATGTCTTTTCTGGATTTTTTAAGTTCCTTCAAAGCAGATATAATATTAGGATCTGAAGTAGATACTACTAGACCCTTAATTTCCCTATTTTCCTTTATCTTGTCTAGGACACGTTTTTTATCCTTTTCATAGTTTGTCATATCCTTATTAGGCAAATGATAGTCGACTATTTGAGCCTTGGTCAACTTGTTCTTTTTTTTGACACCATATTGTTCTTTTATAGCCATAGATGCATCATAAGCTTCAAAATCATCCTTCTTACTATCTGTAAGGATAGCTACACTTGCCTCATTGTCTGAATCAGAGTCCAAAATTTCCTTTTTCACCTTGTTGTCACCAGAACAGGCAGTCAAGGACACTAGAAGGCTTGCAAGACCGGTAAACAAACATATTTTTTTAAATATACTATTCATAAGTGTCCTCCTTAATAAATTCTAGTTAAAAAAGTCAGTTTCCTGAAATATCCGTATGAAATCCCCATGCTATCAAAATTCAAACCTAGATTTAGATCTGTGTTGGCCCTGTTTAATATAGTTGAATTTGAATAACACTCCTCCAATGTAAAATTCTTTTCGTACATATAATTAGCTACCTCTGCAACTAATTCTGTAACTACTGCCTTTCTCGATTCAGATATACCAGCCACCTTATTTTTTAGCCCTTTACTGGCAAGTTTTTTGGAAATTTCCTTATCGAAGTCTTCTCTATTTTTAAATTTCTCCATAGAATCACTAGCCAACTTCTTTGCCAACAATTCGCCATCATTTTCTGAATTTATATTTGGCAATATAAACCTACTCTTGATAACATTATCTAAGCAAAACTCAGAATACTTTTCTTCAGACGGATAAATAGCAGTGGTAGACTTAGTTTGTTCATCCATAGCATCTAACTTTTTTTGTAAGTCGCCATAATCTTCACCAACCTCTTCTACGGAAAACTTCATATTGTATTTTTCAGCAGCTAGCCTCGCCTTATTTATATCCTCTATAAATCCTCTTGTAGATGCCTTTTCTTTTGAAATAATATAAATAAAGTTATCTGCCGACATCTCCTTGGCTGTGATAACAGACTCTCTACCAGAATACATATATTCCAAAAGACCAATATCTATATTCTTATCCTTAATTACCATATGCTTGTCCTCTGAAGATAATTCACCAATACCATCAGCTATTGTAATTACACCTGGTAATTTATTTTTAACCCCTTTAAATACAGGCTCTAGTCCCTTTTTATTTGTGGATATCAGAAGAACCTTAACATTTTTATCAATACTGTTGACTATCTTATCAATATGTTTCTTTTCAAAATCACCTTTAATATTAGGTAAATAGTTAATCGCCAACTTACCACTAGCAAGGTACTTGGGGTCAATTTTAGCCCCCTTATCCATATATACAGTTATACCTGCCTTGTTACTAGTCATATCCAAATTGTCTTTTTTTGCATTTTCACCCTTTTTGCAAGCTGTCAAACTGACCACCATCACAAGAGCCAAGCAAGGCATCATCAATTTTTTTAACATTCTGCACCTCTTTAGTTTTACATATATTTCTAAATTATATATATTTGACTCAAAATACTAAATCAAATATTGTGCTATTCTTCATAACCTCTAGGATTGTTTTTTTGCCATCTCCAAGAGTCCTGACACATCCTGTCTATATCGTATTCAGCAGACCATCCTAGTTCTCTCTCAGCCTTTGAAGAATCCGCATATGTCATGTCTATATCGCCATCTCTTCTTGGACCAATCTTGTATGGTATTTCCCTACCACAAGCCTTAGAAAATGACTCGATCAACTCCATTACACTATAACCACGTCCTGTGCCCAGATTGTAATAATCTACGCCGACCTGGTCTTTAAATAATTTTTCTATAGCCTTTATATGACCCTTAGCCAGATCAACCACATGTATATAGTCTCTCACACCTGTACCATCCTTTGTCCTGTAGTCATTACCAAATACATTTATATGTGGCAATTCTCCTACGGCAACCTTGGTCAAATATGGCATAATATTAGCAGGTATTCCTGTGCAATCTTCTCCTATCATGCCTGACTCATGGGCTCCAATTGGGTTGAAGTATCTCAATACTATAGCGTTCAAGTCTCTATTAGCAAACCAAGCATCCTTTATTATCTTCTCACCCATCAACTTTGTAGTACCATATGGGTTTGTAGTAGATAATCTATGATCTTCCTTAGCTGGCAAATCCTCAATATCCAAGTCACCGTACACAGTAGCAGATGAACTAAATACAAAGTTATGTACACCGTACTTAGCCATAATAGACAACATATTAATTAATGAAAGTAAATTGTTGTCATAGTATTTAAGTGGATTGGCCACAGAATCACCGACTGCCTTGTATGCAGCAAAGTCTACAACAGCATCTATATCATTCTCTTTAAATATATTTTCCAAGTCAGCCGATCTAGTATCCATTTCATAAAACTTTACTGTCTTTGATGATATTTTTTCTATCCTATCAATAACAGTATGATAACTATTAGATAGGTTGTCTACTATAACAACACCATAACCAGACTTCAATAGTTCAACTGCAGTATGACTACCAATATAACCTGCTCCACCAGCCAATAAAATATTTTTCATCTGCTTACCTCCTATACCAACTTGCTAGTAACATCCGGATCAACTATTTCTATAATATTGTCCCTATCAATATTCGTACCTTCTACCAACAATTCATCTAAATCAATTTCCCTGTATTTAACACTTTTTTCCCTAGCCACAAAATTACACAACCTGTACTCCTTGGCCATTATCTCATCTATTAACATAAGCCCTCCTACCTATAGCCACCAGTGAAGTAATAATCACTGTCTATCTTCATACTAGCAAACTTCATAAGAGAATATAAATCCTCAATTATATCCTTCCTTAAGATCCTCGATTCCTTATTCATGTTAAACTGTCTGAAGATATGAGTAGATTTTATCCTCTCCATCAGCTCAATTTTTAGCTCTGCCTCATCAAGCTGCCTGTAATTTGGATAAAAACTATAATATGTTTCAAATACTATTTTTACAGTCTTGGCTACATAGTGTGGCAACAAATTATAAATCAAGTGCCCAAGCTTCTTGTAGGCCATGTCTATATGTAGGTCAATCTGATATATCTGGGCTTCTTTTAGCATCCTAATACTAGACCTTCTCATTTCCTCTGGTAATAGCATGTATGAAACCTTGTCTATGATGGCTATAATTCCATTTATATCCATCTTTATATCATTTCTCAAATCAAAGAAGTGCCTCTGAAGTCTTGAGATTTGACTAAGGTCACAAGTCCTATTCATAGACTTGAAGTACCTTTCTTCACTCCTCTCCAAAATATCAGACATATGGACTGTTATTAAATCTATATTACTAAGTTGATCCTGAAGGTCACTATAAAGGTAGTTTAGAAAATCGACCTTAGTAGCCAAGTCAATATTGCTATTCATCATATAAGAATACTTACTGTTCATATGATAGATATGGCCAAAGAAATTAAATATAACCATATCAGATACAGACTTTATCCAATTGTCATATACCTCATCAAGGTCTGTAGTCTCTAGCAAGGACTTTTGATATTCAGAAAATATATTTGCTGATAGGTCTGTAATTATCTCCCTCTTTAGGTTCATAACTACAAACTTGTCCTTGTACTTTATTTCTACGCCTACAAAGCCTTCATTTTCAAACTCATCTTCATTTACCGAAATATTTGATATAGTTCTTTTTTCTATATCCAGTATACACTTGTCTTCTGACTTCATTATAGATACGTACTCATCATCTATTTCTATAAAAAATGGTCTGAACTCCCTAGAAAAACCGATCGACTTATTTTCTATAGCCTTTAAGGAATCAAATCCAACCCTCTCAGCAGATTGACCATCGATATAAAGGTTAAATACATCCTGTCCGTCATAAACTATGTAATTACAATCCCCGATATAATAACTAGTAAAAGATGATCTTTCCTTACATACTAACTCTTTCTTATCCTTTTTTTCATATAAGACATATAGGTCTTCATGCCTAATCAAAAACATATTTTTATTTAGGTACTCCTTAGCCCTCAGTCTACCAGATACCTTGCAAAATACTATTGGATCCTGAGGAGGTAATACACCTATCTTAGAATTATTTTTGACAATTTCGTCTATATTCCTTGGAAGAGTAGTCTTTTGTATACTCCCCATAAAGCTTATATTTCTGTATACTTTAGATTGAAAATCAACATAAAAATATCCTCTAATATTTATCATATTATCAATATTGTTGTAGGATTCAAGATCATGCAGGTTAAATTCAAACCTCTTACCCCTACTTACAAATACCAACCTGCTATCATCATGCTCTAAAATACCAGTGTATAGGTCTCCGTCTGCATTCATAATTAGGTTCTTGCCCTCTATATCAAATATAAATTTTTTTGAGTTTTGTCCTATTTTGACCAATTCAAACAAGTCCAAGACCATTATCAGGGATGGATATACCCTATAAGATTCTCCATCCTTGACCCTGACAAATGGTATAGAATCTGCAATAATATTTACGCTATCACCATCTAATTCCGTATATAACTTTTGACCTTCCTTTGAAAAATCATAGAATATATAATCTTCTTTTTCCCCTTGTAAAGAATCAACCTTGGAAACATAAATGTTTCCAAGGTTAGTAAATTGCAGGTACTTATCTTCAAGGTTAAAGTCAATTAGTCCATTTAAGCTATATCCAGATTTTATTTTAAATACTACTTTTTCACTATCTTTTAGCAAAATCTGTGACCCCCTCTTATTTTTCCTTTAATGCCTGTTCATATATTTCATCCAAGTTAGTTACATAAGATGTATTCTTGCCAGTTGAAGATATCTGATTTCTCAAGTCATTATAGTCTGTCTTCAACTGCTCCTTAGACAGGTTAGGTATTCTCGCCTGGTAGGCGCTAATTTTCAAGTCGAAGTACTTATTCTGGCTGGCTATGTAGTTTTGTATACCCTTTGCTCCTATTGACTTTGACTTGGCATATGCCTGGTTATAGTCAAAGTACTCACCTACTCTTAGCATATAATAACCTGAATTTCTAACAAGCTGGGCTTGAACACCCCTCCTAGCAAAATTATTGGCAACTGACTCAGCGCCATCCTTATCCTTAGTGGCACCAACAAAAACAGTGTAATAAGTTCCCTTACCATTTTTATATTGTTCAGCCTGTCTATCTAATCCACTAGCCTTGGCTTCATTTTCATCCTTAGCTTTTTCAGCCTCAGTCTTCTGTGTTATTTCATCTGTTGACTTTGGTGCATCTTTAACTGTTGTAGATTTAGTATCAACTTTCTTTTCAACCTTTATATTCTTTGTTGTATTATTAGTTTCCTCAACTGATGGCATAGTAAACTGCTTTATAAAGAAAATGTATGTACAGAATAAAAGTGCTAATATGACAATTATTATAAGACCATCTCTAGCTACCTTGGTCTTTGACATACCAGCCATAAAGCCTTCATCATCAGCTACATCGACTTCTTGTGACATTTTTTTCTCTGCTCTAGCCTCTCTAAATGAGGCAAACTTGGCAGCCAACTTTGATTCCCTAAATTTTTCCACAAAACCTGGGCCATCATCTATATCCTCATCATCATATTCGTCGTACTCTTGATCATATTCATAATCCTCAGTAAGATCTTCTTCTTTTTCGACATGCAAAGAACTTCTATCCCCATCAACTGATTCTTCACTCATTGACTTCAACATTTCTAGTTCTTCAAATTCATTTTCTTTGTCATCTTTTATTTCTACATCTGCCTTATCTTCAATATCCTTAGAAACATTAGCGACTTTCTCAACGGAGTCTGGCCTACTATCTAGAGGTTCAGATTTTGGTGCCCTTCCAGCTATGTATTCTTTCTTAGGATATACACAATCCTCTTCTTCAAATACAATATCTGACTTGCTAGCAAATGATTTAATACCTGTTTTTGATATTTTCTCTGCTATGTGCCTCTCATCCTTCAAGTCATCATATTCCTTTTTAATATCATTATCTTCCTTACGCTTGTTCTTCTCTCTCATCATAAGAATTGCTAAGGCATTTTCATCTTGTATAGACCTGTCTCCATTAAAGAGGTTGGGGTCTATATCATTATACTCGTCTTCATCCATGTCTGAGTACTTTTCAAACTCTTCTCCCCTATACTTTTTAGAAAAGAAATTTTTAAACCTATCAGATATACTATCTTTTTCATAGTAATCCTCTTCATCATTTATTTCGTCATAATTATACTCTTCAAATTCGTCATCATAGTATTCATCAGATGCCATTTCATCTTCTAGCTTATTTTTTTTCTTGAATAAATTATCCTTCAAGGAAGATATAAGACCACCTTGCTTATCATCTTCATATGAATCAATACCGTCAAGTATATTTTCAACTCTTTCTCCAATTGGAGTGGCTCTATCAGTATCTAGCAGGTCCATTTTTTGTGAAAAATCAACCTTATCAAAACTAGTTTCTACTAAGTTTCTACCAAAGAAATTATTATTTTCTAGGTTAAAGTCTGATTTTACAAGCTTCTGACAGCCAATCCACCTAGACTTGTTTAAAAATGTCTTATTTCTCACTAGTCTCTCAATTATTTCTTTGAACTCAGATTCATCAACTAGACCTATAACCACCATCCTAAAGGCATTAGTAAAGTACTGCTTGTTGTCATCGGATATATAATCCATCAAAAGGGCTACGCAGGAAACATAGTCTCTAGAAGTGTCAGAAAAGCCATAGGCATCATCTTCTTCAATATCTTCCGCCTCTACTGCATCTCTGAAAATATCATTTATCTTTACAGAAATTTCCGGTGTACTAATCATTGATACGTACTTGGTAAAACTGATACACTTATCTTCATCTGCCAGTTCATATTCATCTGATATATCATCATCTTCAACTAGGGCCTCATCAGTAAACTCCTCTATAACTGTTTCCTGGCTAAAAAGTATGTCATTTATCATACTAAATATCTCATTCATAAGATCAATTTTGACCTCTTCAGTGCTCATATCCAGTATATACTTGTATTTATCAACATTTCCAGATATTACAGTTATCACCATACCCAGTATATCTTTATAAATATTCAGTATTTTATAGTCATTTTCTATCTTTTCTATCTTTTTAACACCTGAATTCTTGTCATAGGACATGAAAATTTTTCTGTCCTTGTCGTTAAGGTGTTTATTGCCATTTTTCATGGCTTTATTTACATACTGTCTGGAAGAAGCCTTGATATTTTCTATACTCTTTTCAACAGACTGGTGACCTTGTATCAAGTCATTTTGTATCCACATCTCTAGTATATATTCCAACTTCTTGATTATAGACTTGTAGTATATTATATTATACCTCAAAAGTTCTATATATTTTTCTTCGTTTTCATCTACTTTTTCAAATTTATTTTTAAGCGTTTCATTCAAGTTACTGTTCATGGTATATTTATTATCAATATACTTTTCATCGACTTCAAGAACAGCCAACCTAATCAATTCTCGGCTATTATTCAACGTATTCACTCCTTATTAGTTAATTGCTACTAAATTACAGTTTACTCATTCTATTATAACATATTTTCTATTACTAGATTCAAACTATTTAAAATTAGTTAATAATATTTGCATATAGTCCGTGTTTTTGATATAATTATCGTTGAGTATAGCAGATGATCGCAGGTAGTAATACGTGAGGAAAGTCGGAGCTCCATAGAGCAGGGTGCTAGGTAACGCCTAGTGAGAGCGATCTTAAGGATAGTGCAACAGAAATAAACCGCCCTTTTATAGGGTAAGGATGGAAAGGCGAGGTAAGAGCTCACCAGCATATAGGTGACTATATGGCTATGTAAACCCCACCTGGTGCAAGGCCAAGTTAGGAAGAAGAGATGTTGCTCGCATCTCCCGGTAGGTAGGCCGCTTGAGCCTATTGGTGACAATAGGCCTAGAAAGATGATCATCTAATACAGAACTCCGCTTATAGCTATACTTGACAAAGAGACTGTGGTTTTCCACAGTTTTTTTGTTGTCTTAAATTTTTAAAATCCAATCCTATATACCTTAAATTAAGTTTTTTGTCTTATAATAGGTAAAATTCTAAAATATATTTTTATATATACTTACTTAGGTGTTCGAATCAAGATAATATGTCTTCACTTAATTGGAGGTGATTTATATAGCTAGTCTAGATAGTAGGGTCAAGAAAAAAAATGTCGATTCTGGAAAAACTAGAACAAAGGCAAGTGGCAAAAATAAAAAAAATTCCAAGACTAAAAGAACAAAGAAAAATAAAAGACCTAGAAAGGTTTTTCGTCTATGCATCCTATTCTTACTTATCACATTTTTATATACGTCCACCAACCTATTCAGGTATTTTGATAACCTAGAAAAACAAATTTTGGTTGAGAGTAATAAAAGCAAGCAAGAATTTATAGACAGTCTTAAGGATATATCTATTGTAGAATATAGAAAATCTGGTCTCCTCCCATCTGTGACCATTTCACAGGCAATTTTAGAATCAAACTGGGGAAGGTCAAAATTGACAAGGGATGCAAACAACCTCTATGGTATCAAGGCTGATTCCTCTTGGCATGGGGACAAGGTCCTATTCAATACCAAGGAATACTACAACAGTCACGTTAATGCCTATTTTAGAAAATACCCTTCCTGGGCCGACAGCGTATCCGATAGAACTGACTTTTTGATGAAAAATCGGCGTTATCTAAAGGCAGGTCTCTTTGAATCCAATACATATAGGGCACAAGCTCAGGCACTAGAAGATGCAGGATATGCTACTACAACTAATTCCAAGGGTAAAAAAATATATGCAGACAAGCTTATATCAATTATTAAAAGCTACGATTTGTATGAAATAGACTATATGGTCAAACCAAAATAAGGCCCTATTAGCTTGATGTTGACTTCTCGTTATCGTTTAAATACACCGGCCAAATTTTAAAATTTAATTTAAAGGGAGACTGGCTAGTTGATATGCTTGCAGTCTCCCTTTTTATATCTTATTATATTTGTCTTGTTTTTATAATTATCTCAATCGATAGTAGTCCCTACTCGAGGTCACTTCAAATTATAGCTGAATCCCAATTAGGTCTACCTATAATTTAAAAGAACTCTTTAGAGGTACTATCCTATTGAATACCAACTTGTCTTCACTTGAATATTTTGAGTCTACACAGTAGAAGCCGTTTCTAATAAACTGGAATTTATCATTTTTCTGAGCACCTTCAACAGCTGTTTTCTCAACAAATCCCTGCTTTACTTCTAGTGATGCTGGATTTATCTGGTCTAGGAAGTGCTTGCCTTCATTTGCCGGTTCATCATCTAAAATCAATGGTTCAAACAGCCTAAATTCAGCTGGGTATGAATTGTTGGCATCTACCCAATGAATTGTAGCCTTCACCTTCCTGCCTACAAATCCTGAACCGCTCTTTGTATCTGGGTCATATGTACAGTGGATTTCTGTCACATTACCATCAGCATCCTTTATCACATCATTACACTTGACAAAGTAGCCACCCTTTAGTCTAACTTCATTGCCTGGGAATAGTCTGAAATACTTCTTTACAGGAACCTCCATAAAGTCATCTCTTTCAACATATAGCTCTCTTGAGAAGCTAACCAGCCTCTTACCCATTTCTTCATTCTTGGCATTATTTTCTATTTCAATTAGTTCAGATTCACCTTCAGAATAGTTAGTTATAACCACCTTTAATGGATTAAGAACGGCCATAGCCAAAGGTGCCTTAGGCTGTAGGTCCTCTCTTAGGAAATAATCAAGCATCCTACTATCAACAGTAGAATCTGCCTTTGATATACCAATTTCCCTACAGAAATTCTTGATTGACTCAGGTGTATAGCCCCTTCTCCTTAGGCCTGATATTGTAGGTATTCTTGGGTCATCCCATCCATCTGCTACTCCAGTATCAACTAACTGCTTTAATTTACGTTTTGACATAACTGTGTTAGTAAGGTTCAACCTAGCAAACTCTATCTGCCTAGGAACTGCTTCCATTTCACATTCCCTTACAACCCAATCATAGAAAGGTCTCTGGTCCTCAAACTCTAGGGTACAGATTGAATGTGTAATATGCTCTATAGCATCCTCTAGTGGATGTGCAAAGGCATACATTGGATATACACACCACTTGTCACCAGTGTTATGGTGGGTATTGTGAGAAATCCTGTATATGACTGGGTCCCTAAAATTTATATTAGGTGAAGCCATGTCTATCTTTGCCCTTAATACCTTCTCTCCATCTGCAAATTCTCCAGCAGTCATCCTCTTAAATAGGTCAAGATTCTCCTCTACAGACCTATTCCTATATGGACTCTCCTTACCAGGTTCAGTCAGTGTCCCCCTGTACTCTCTAATCTGGTCAGCTGATAGGTCATCAACATAGGCTAAGCCCTTATTTATTAATAGGACTGCCCTCTTGTGCATCTCTTCAAAATAGTCAGACGCAAAATGTAATTCATTCCAGTCAAAGCCCAACCACTTGACATCTTCTTTTATAGAATCGACATATTCTACGTCTTCCTTTACTGGATTTGTATCATCAAACCTAAGATTCACCCTACCCTTAAACTCATTGGCTAATCCAAAATTTAGGCATATGCTCTTGGCATGTCCTATATGCAGGTAGCCATTTGGTTCTGGTGGAAACCTTGTGATGATACTATCATGCTTACCACTTTCTAAATCATCTATCACTATATTTCTGATAAAGTTTGAATTTTCTCTTTCAAACGACATACTGTACCTCCCGCTTATATTTTCAAAATATTTATAATTATATTCTATAGTATATTAGAGAAAAAATAAAGTCACTTATGTCAATAAGTCTAATATGGCTTTAATTTTTCATCATATACTTTCAATAGACTAGATTCTATCTCTGAAAGTTTTTTTATATCATTTTGGTCAAATTGACCATCTTTACCAAGTTCAAGACCCTTCCTAAGCCTATTTAAGAGTTTCAACATTGAATTCTTATTGGGTTCTATATCAGCTTTTACATTTTCTATATTTGCCTTATATTTTTTATCATCCTTGTCATTTTTTGAAACATCCTCGGACTCCTTATCTATGGCTGCTCTAATTTTTTCAGGATCAAGCTTTTTCACTTCTTTAATCTTGGCATCTAGATCTGCAATTATAGAGTCCAAGTCCTCTAGATTGACCTTATATTCCCTGTCCTTTATATCCAATAAGTATTGATTGATATACTTACTATACCATGTGTATTTGGAATCAACTATATTTTTCCTGTAGGCATCATATTCTAGAGAATTTTCTCTCATAGAAGAGTCCTTCATTCTATTGTCAGTGGTTACTTCAGATTTACAACCTGACAATAATCCACATAGCAGTAGGGTCAAAACCACAACCTTGCCTTTCATCTTATTCCCCCTCTTCTCAATTAAAATATATTTTTATATTAACAATACCTATTTTACCAGCTCTCCGTTTAGAGAAAATGACTTTGGTTCTCTTATTTTAACTTGCACTAGCTTTCCAATTAGGGATACATCTCCTCCAATAAAGTTGACTGTTTTATTCTGTCTAGACCTTCCAGTCATTACAGCATCATTTTTCTTGCTGGCACCCTCTACTAGTACTTCTAATGTTTTGCCCATATATTCAGCATTTTTCTCTGCTGAAATTCTATTTACTACCTCAAGTACTCTTTCAAACCTCTGGTGTTTTATATCTTCTGGTATCTGATCTTCCATCTTTGCTGCAGGAGTCCCCCTCCTCTTTGAATATATGAAGGTGAAGGCAGAATCATACCTTACCTCTTCACATATATCTATAGTATCATCCACATCCTGGTCTGTTTCGCCTGGGAAACCTATCATTATATCTGTAGAAAATGCTAAGTCTGGTATTTCTCTCTTGGCCTTTTCTATTATGGCTAGGTAGTCTTCCTTTGTGTAATGTCTATTCATCTTCTTTAGAAGGCTTGTACTACCTGCCTGGAATGGTAGGTGCAAGAATTCACAAACCTTATCACAATCCCTCATTGCGAATATTACATCATCAGATATATCCTTTGGGTGGGATGTCATAAATCTGATTCTCTCTAGTCCATCTATCTCATTGACCTGCCTCAAAAGCTGGGCAAATGTAATCCTTTGGTCTTCATCAAGTGTCTTGCCATAGGAGTTTACATTCTGTCCCAATAGGGTTACCTCTTTTACGCCATTTTCAACTAATGATTTTATTTCATTTATTATATCGCTTGGTTTCCTACTTCTCTCCCTGCCCCTTGTATATGGAACTATACAATATGTACAGAAGTTATTGCATCCGTACATAATATTTACAAAGGCCTTTATATCAAACTTTCTATTGCTCTTTAGACCTTCAACAACTTCACCATCTACATCCCAGACATCAACTAATATTTTATCTCTATTGAAAGTAGACTCTAAAAGTTCTGGGAACTTGTATAGGTTATGAGTACCAAATATCAAATCAACGTGCTTATACTTTTCCTTTATTTCTTCTACTACATGAGCTTGCTGCATCATACAACCACAGACTACAATTTTCATGTCAGGCCTTTTCTTTTTTATGCTCTTTAGGTGACCCAAATTTCCATAAACCTTTAGTTCTGCATTTTCTCTTACTGCACAGGTATTGTATATGACTAGGTCTGCCTGGTCCTCTGACAAGGCCTGGACATATCCCATTGCTTCTAGCATAGAGATTAGCATTTCTGAGTCATGCTCATTCATTTGACATCCGAATGTGTGGCATAGCCACGATTTTTTCTTGCCAGTCCTATTAAACCTGTCTTCATTCATTCTATGAACAGCTTCGATATACTTTTCCTGTTCATCAATTTTATCTCTAGATATTTCAACTTGCTTTCTTTCTGACACTTCGTTTCTCCTTACTATAAAGGCCCTTGTATTGAGGGCCTTTTATTTTTTATTATTCTATTTTACCACAGAATCACGCTTTTTGTACTTCTGCTTTATATAGTTTTCATTTATCAGCCACGTTTTGCCAACTTTTTTAAGGTGATACTTATATATCAATCCTCTGAATATGTGGCTTCTAAGAGTTACCGCCTTTACTTCATATTCACCCTCTATCTCTTTCAAGGTTCTCCATTTTGCTACAGCCATGCTAATTAGCCTTTCCACTTGCAATAGCAAGTTTCACCAATTTAGATGTTGGATATGATAAACAGATAAGCAATTTAGCGGTTTTCTAAGAATGTTAATTGACAGACTAGAAGATACTAAGTCAGAAAATGACAGCGACGCAAAAAAAAACAGAAGTTAGAAAAAATAATCTCAGATTTACAAAAAACAATTGAAGATTAAAACTACCTCACTATCGCAGTAGTAAGGTAGTCACAAAATTGAATACTGGTGTATGCCCCGCCAGTTTTCAATTTCATTATATCACAAGGGGGTTAATAAATGAAAGAGGAAAGTAAAACCTCAAAAAATACAAAAAAGTGGACAAGAAAATGTAGTATCAGAGATTGAAGAAGCTGCCAAGGAATTAGAAGAAGATGAAACTTTAGAAGACTTGATAGAAGAAACTTTATACTACTACTCAGCTATGAGCGAGATAATCGACAGAATAGCAGAAGAAAACTAAAAAGATAAGGGCCCAGCTAAGGGCCCTGTTTTAATGCTATTTAAGTGTCTTATTTGATGTTTTTACACAAATCATTCTATTAAATTACATTTTTAAGCCAAATGCATAATATTAAAGCAGATTTAGTTACATTAAAAAAGCACCCTAACTACTGTTAAGATGCTTAGTTTAATCCCGATAACTCCTTGTGTCTTAAAGCTACATATTCTGGGAATAGTTTTTTAACTTCTTCTGGAGCGTCATTAACTAATTTAGAGCCACCGTTTTCAAAGTCATACTCTTCATACGGTTCTATTAATTCCATAAGTTTTTTTAGTTTTTCACTAAATATCACCATCATAATAACTCCTCCATAATTTTAATTAACTCTTTATTCTGTATCTTTTTATTTTTAATCAAAACATACAATTCAGAATACACTTCTCGGAAATTCCTATCCAATAAACTTCTGTGGGCATATTTGCTTATATTTTTCATTACATATAATTTATCATTAAGCAATTTTATTTTTATGTATTTCCTTAAAGGTTCTTCATATGCCATGCTTGCTTCTATAATACTATTATATAACTTTTTATTGCCATTGTATAGCTCTTTAGCCTTATCCCAGTATATCTTATGTCCATATTCATGTGGTAAAATATCATCTATCCCCGTAGATACAAATTCTCCATTTCATTAAAAAAAGGACTAAGCTAAAATGCTAGTCCCTTTTTAATTATGGCTAAAACCTTATTCTTTTTAATTGATTAAGAAACTAGACTATGACTCATAGTTTCTTGTAACTGGTATATTAAAAATAGAAATTCTTACTTATAGTACCTTTCAACTGCATATATATGACACTCATTAACATATCTAAGTCTCTGGTCTTCAGGCAACTTGTCAAGTTCTCTTCTAAATACGGTATCAAATGATTCATTACCAGTCTTTAATAGTGACATATTCATCATAACATCTGGAGAAAGAACCTTTAGCTTTTTATCTATTATTGACATTGTTCTCATAGTTATATCTATTCTTTCAAGGCCAATTTCCTTCAAGTACTCATCATATGCTTCAACTATCAAACGATAATCAGGGCAAGTGTGCCTCAAACATTCCAGTTTGTCCTTGTCTAAGATTTGACAAGTGAAAGGGATATTGTCCCAAGTATGATAAATATCTGATATATACATATCATTCTTTAGCAGTAGTTTGATAATATCTTTAATCTTATCAACATCGTAGAATTTGTTGTTGCCTGTATTAATACTCTTTGTTTTTTCATCCATTTCATTGATCTTCATTATGTGATCAAATTCATTGGCCAAATCAGTATTAACCCATTCTTCATCAAATCCCAACTCTTTAACTGTTGATAAAACTGCTCTCTTATAAACTTTAGGATTATCAAATGCCTCACGCCTAAGTACAGCCATCACAAAATCCTTTAAATCCTTCTTGTCTCTTATGCTTAAGTTTAATCCCTTCATATAAGTCACCTATCCCTTCTCAGAAATTAAATTCTTGTTTATTTATTTATTTGTTTGACATTAGTCTAACATACTTTCTCTGTAAATGCAATGATTTTAGTGAAAAAGTTGCAAAAAAAAATCAAATTTTATGAATTTTTTACAAATTGACTTTTATATAAATAAAAATCACAAAAATACTTGACAATAACATCCAAAAGGTATATTATGTTTACAAATAGAAAATCCTATGAGGAGAAATAGTAGGTCAGGTAACTACTTATAGAGAGTCGGCGATGGTGGAATGTCGATATTAGTAACTGAGTGAATGGGTCTCTGAGGAGTGAATCGAAATCTTTCGAGAGTAGACTTCACCGTGGGCTGCACGATATAGCGGATAGGGAATCATGTGTTCCTGAATAGAGATATACGATTTTTTTCGTATAAATTAGGTGGCAACGCGGATTATACTTCGCCCTATATATAGGGCGGAGTTTTTTTATTGGATTTTTTATATCAAAAAATTTATGTATTTTACGGAGGTATAAAAATGAGAAACTCAAAAACAAAAACTATGATTTTAAACGCAATTTTACTTGGTATAGGCTTTATAGCCCACCAAATTTTCCCAGCAATAGCAGGAGGTATTACTCCTGACCTTACACTTGTAATGCTATTCTGTATTATGATAATTAATAGGAACGACTACAAGTCATGCTTGGTAGCCGGTATAATATCTGGTATATTCTCTGCCCTAGCTACAAAGTTTCCTTCAGGCCAGGTTCCTAACCTAGTTGATAAACTTGTAACTGTAAATGTCATGTTCATTCTTATGAAGACAATGTATGCACTACCTATAATGAATAGGTTGAAAGAAAAGAAAGACCAGGCAATTATCATTGTTATGACTCTTGTAGGTACTTTTGTAAGTGGACTAGTATTTTTAGTAATAGCAGCTGCTATGGTAGGACTCCCAGCTAGCCTTATGAACCTTATAATCGCAGTTGTGCTACCATCTATTGCCTTAAATCTAGTTGCTTCAGTGGTACTCTTTAATATAATTAAGCTAGCCTTAAAGAGGTCTAGCTACCAAATCGGCTAGTCAAGCCAAGCTAGCTAGGTCTTGATATAGCAATAATTCTAGCCGGCCAATTTGATATATAGTTAATTATAAGTATGGTATTATTCTTAGCACAAAACAGCCAGGTATTCTGAATGTCAAAAAATGAATATCTGGCTGTTTATTTTAATATATTAAACTGTACTAAAAATACTTGAATATAGCAATACACTATTTATGGTTTAGAACCCTTATTTAAGAATCTATACAAAAGTAAATGGGTCTATATTTTCCTCACTTATAAGTACCTCTATTTGGTCTGATATAGAGTTTATAAATTCATAAATAGACTCTGAGAATATATGTTCTGTCCCATAATGGCCAAAATCAAGTATTGCCATACCTATATCGATAGCATCCATAGCCTGGTGGTATTTCACATCTCCTGTAACCAATAGGTCGCACCCCTTGGACTTGGCCATCTCAAAATATTCAGCACCGGAACCCGTCACAAGGGCAATTTTCTCAACCATCAAGTCTTTTGGACCAGTATACCTAGCAGAATCTATATTCAACTTACCCTTCAAAAGACCTATAAAATCACCTATAGCCATTGGTTTTTCTAGGCGTGATATACGACCCAACCCATATTCCTTACCACCATTATAGTAGTCTAGGCTGGATTCGACCTCCAAAATCTGCCTATCCTCAATCCCCATCAAGTCCAAAAAATAGTCATTTAATCCACCCTCTGCCACATCATATGATGTGTGCATACAATAGGCACTAATATTATGCCTAATCATCTTGTATATCAACCTACCCTTAACAGTATCCGTTGCTATCTGGTTGACCTTTGAAAACAAAAATGGGTGGTGGGATATAATCAAATCGACGCCCTTCTCTATTGCCTCATCTATAGTTCTATCATTTATTTCAAGTGATAGCATGACCTTCTTGATATCTTGGTCTAGGTCTCCAATATTCAAACTTGAATTATCCCAACTATACTGTAGCTCTTCCGGGTACTTTTCCCTTATCCTGTCAAGTAACTTCCTTAGTTCCATTTTTACCTCCGTATCATCTAAATATTTGTTTTTATCTCTTCTAACTTCATCAGTTTAGTTTCAACAATGTTTTTTCTATCAACAATAGCCTTATTAGTCTCTTGTCCCTGACTAGACCTTTCTAGCTTTTCTAAGATAGACTTGTTCTCTCTTATCTTTTTGTCAAGTAGGTCTGGCAAAAGAGGATCCTTTTTTTCTATAAGTTTAGTCGGTATTTCATAGTAGATATCATCAATATCTTGTGTTCCACCACCATACCTTACTTCCATAATCTCATAAATCCTAAAATCTTCCCCAACTAAATATTCATCTATAATAGAAAAACCTCTCTTATTCAAGTATGATCTAAGGTCTTCTTGAGCCTGCATAGGCTGGAGTATCATCTTATCTAGGCTCTTGCACAGACCTAGTTTTTTTTCTATTAGGTCAGCTATAAGGATACCTCCCATACCCGCAATTATCACCTGGTCAACCTCACCATTTTCCAAGACCTCCAGACCACTTCCCAACCTCAAATCAGTCTTGTCAGCCAGTCCCTGTCTCCTGATTTCTTTTCGGGCATTTTCAAGAGGTCCCTTATTTATATCACTCAATATGGCAAAGTCTATCTTACCTGATTTCAATAGCTCAATCGGTATATAAGCATGGTCAGTACCTATATCAGCTAATCTGACACCCTTGTCTACCAAACCTACTATTTTTTCTAATCTAGCACTCAATTTCATATCTATCTACCCCACTACACTAAAATATAAAAATAGGGATACAGAAAACTTAACTAATTAAGACTCACCTGTATCCCTGTAAATTTTAATACCTATCTAGACTAGGCACCAAGACACCTAGTCTAAGAAGTCTCTTAACTTTTTAGACCTACTAGGATGCCTCAACTTCCTCAAGGCCTTGGCTTCTATCTGCCTAATCCTCTCTCTAGTAACGTCAAACTCTTTACCGACTTCTTCTAGGGTTCTAGCCCTGCCATCTTCTAAGCCAAACCTCAACTTTAGAACCTTTTGTTCCCTATCATTTAAGGTATTTAAAACATCTTCTATCTGCTCTTTTAGCAAGGAATATGCAGCTGCCTCTGCTGGAGCTGGAGCATCTTCATCAGGTATGAAATCTCCCAAGTGGCTGTCTTCTTCTTCACCTATAGGAGTCTCCAAAGAAACCGGATCCTGGGCTATCTTCATGATTTCTCTGACCTTTTCCTCAGTCATATTCATTTCCTTGGCTATTTCTTCAGGCTTAGGGTCCCTACCCAACTGCTGTAATAGCTGTCTAGATACCCTAATCAGCTTGTTTATAGTTTCAACCATGTGAACTGGTATTCTAATTGTCCTCGCCTGGTCAGCTATGGCCCTAGTTATGGCCTGCCTAATCCACCATGTTGCGTATGTAGAAAATTTATAGCCCTTCTTGTAGTCAAACTTCTCAACTGCCTTTATCAGACCTAGGTTACCCTCCTGGATAAGGTCAAGGAATAACATTCCCCTACCTACATATCTCTTGGCTATACTTACAACCAATCTAAGGTTAGCCTCAACTAGCTTCTGCTTGGCAAATTCATCACCCTCAGCCATCATCTTGGCATAGTCCACCTCTTCATGTGGCTTTAATAGGGGTATTTTACCAATTTCCTTTAGGTACATCCTAACAGGATCGTCAATGCTGATTCCCTTTGGCACTGCTATTTCCACAGGTTCACTTGACTCCTTGCTAGTTTCTTCTTTTTCTTCCTTTTCTTCATCGATAGACTGTATGTCCAAGTCATCTGGCTCCTTTAAATCAATATCAGCCTTTACTTCCTTGTCATCCACTACCTCAATACCTAAATTACCCAGTGTCTCATACAAATTTTCCGCGACATCCTTGTCCATCTGATTATCCTGAAAGGCTTCCATAATATCGATTAGTGTCACAGTACCATCTTTTTTACCCTTTTCAAAAAGTTTTTTCTGAGCGACCTTATTAATCACCAACTTATTCTTTTTCTCTGCCATAACTAATCCTCCTGCCTACAGTGATTTTTTCTTATTTTGAGCTACTATTTCTAGTGCAATCTTCATAATTTCCAAATCAACCTCTTCTGCTTCCTTGCTATTATCTTCAATAGTCTTCCTTCTATTTTCCAATTTCTTTTGTTTCTTCAATAAGCAGTCTATTTTAACCTGTCTGTTTTTATCTAGTAAATTATCGACTAATTTATCGACCTCCACAACATCATTTAAATCAACACCACTTAAATCCAACTTACTCAACCTATTTAAATAATCTAAATTAATCCTGTCGTCATAGATATCTTCATTTTTAATTATTCCCTTTTCATCAAGCTTTAAAACCTTTGAGTATATTATTTTACTATTATTATCAGTAAAATCATCCTCATCTAGTTTATATCTGACAATATCCCTTGCCTTTATATTACACATAATTGCAGCAATTATATTCATTTCTACAAATAAATTTGGTTCCTCGACTTCCTTTGGCTTTTTAAACTCTATCTGTCTCTTATTGGTTCTGTTAGATCTATTAGCAAAGCCCTTCTGCCATGTAACCTTTTTGCCATTCATTTCATTTCTTATTATTTCAGCATTTGTCATTGTCATCTGAGACAATATCTTTATGTAATAATCTTGTTCTATGGGACTCTTAATATTCCTTAATATATTTACAGCCTCCCTCAAATATTTCATTGAGTCTTTCCTGTCAGTCAAATCGTAGTCCTTTGCCAAAATCTTTAGTTTAAATCTAGTAGCTTCCACGGCATTTTCAATGCTATCATACATTCTAGCCATACCGTGTTCTCTAACAAATTCATCTGGGTCCTTACTATCTCCAAGATCCAATATTTTGACAGCTATAGAATGTTTCTCCAATATATCTATAGCCCTCATACTGGCATTTATACCAGCCTGATCTGAATCGTATGACAATACAAGAGTGTCTGCATACCTCTTTATCAAGCTCGCCTGTTCGTCTGTAAGGGCCGTTCCTAAGGTGGCGACTGTATTCCTAATACCAAATTGATATAGAGAAATAAGATCCATATAGCCTTCTACTAATATCAATGTCTTTTGGTTGCCTATATGCTTTCTTGCAAAATTCAATCCATACAAGTTGTATCTCTTGTTGAATATCTCCGAGTCCGGTGAATTCAAATACTTTGGCTGGCTATCATCCATGACCCTTCCGCCAAAACCTATCACATGACCCTTGTAGTCAAATATGGGAAACATAACCCTATTCCTAAACTTATCAAACATACGGTCTGACTTAGAGCTCTTGCTCAATAAACCTGACTCAAAAAGTTCTTCTTCTGTGTATCCTTTTGAAGTCATAAATGTTTTGAGCATATCCCATGAATCCGGAGCAAAACCCAAACCAAATTTTTTTATAGTCTTCAAATCTAGGCCCCTTTTTTTCAAATAGTTAAAACCTGGATTTTCTACATTCATCAAGTTTGAATAATAAAATCTAGCTGCATCTACATGAATGGTCTGAAACTTATTAATCTTCTCTAACCTCAATCTAGTATCTTGATCAATATTACTCTTTATCTCAATACCACACCTATCTGCCAGAAGCCTAACCGCATCCATAAAGTCTAAATTTTCAATTTTCATGACAAACGATATTACATCACCACCTTCTCCACAACCAAAACATCTAAAAATCTGCTTGGATGTGTTTACATGAAAGGAAGGCGTCTTTTCATTATGAAAAGGACACAGACCCTTATAATTAGTCCCTGCTGGCTTCAATTTGACATAGTCGGAAATTATGTCAGCTATATCACTTCTATATTTAATTTCCTCTATCACATCTTTAATATCATTCATCTGCTAACCCCTATTATAAACATCAATATTTTATTGTTACACGGATTACAAATTTTGTCAATACGTTACAATAATTGTTTTCGACAAATCTATTCAATTTCCTTTATTTTATGCACATTTTAAAAAAATCGAGTAGGGAGGACTTTCTCCTCCCTCTCACACCACGGAGCGTGCCGTTCG
>NZ_JRNB01000011.1 GCF_000758885.1 Peptostreptococcus sp. MV1
GCTATGGATGCTGCCGTATAATTTAATAGATTTTATTGATTTAAATTATCACCAAAGTGACCTAACATAGAGCCGAATTATTCTCCTACCCTAATCTTTTAATTATTTTATACCCTAGTCAATTGGGTCTAGCTGGATTAGTAACTGCTTGTCTACTACCATGTCATTTACAGCAACCTTTATGTCGTTAATAACACCTGCAGACTTAGCAACTATGTTAGTCTCCATCTTCATGGCTTCAATTACTATTAGTGGCTGGTTTTCTGCAACTTCATCGCCCTTCTTTACCAATAGCTTGACTACCTTACCTGGTATTGATGCACCTATCTGGTGAGGGTCATTCATGTCTGCCTTTTCCACGCTCTTTACTAGACCTGTATAGTTGTTGTCCTTGATATCTACATCTCTCAACATACCATTTAGTTCAAATGTAAGAGTTCTCATACCGTCATCCTTAGGGTCACCGATATCTACTAGCTTGATAGTAAGGTTCTTACCTTCTTCTATCTCTACTTCACATTCCTGACCAATATTTAGTCCGTAGAAGAATACATCAGATTCAAGTTCACTTACGTCATTGAAATCTTTAACATGGTTGATGTAATCATCAAATACCTTTGGATATAGGGCATAGCTTAGCTCCTGCCTATGTGTTGGCTTTTCTATTCCTAGGTCATCTATCAGGTGTTGCTTTATAGCATCGAAGTCTTCTGATGGTAATAATGAACCTGGTCTAGCTGTAATAGCTGGCTCTCCCTTTAGAACTACTTCCTGAAGTCTCTTTGGTACTCCACCTGCTGGCTGTCCAATCATACCTTTGCAGTAGTCAACTAGGGAATCTGGGAATGACAGGTTCTTACCTTCTTCAATTATATTTTCTTCTGTTAGGTTGTTCTTAGTCATAAAAATAGCTAAGTCACCCACCACCTTTGATGATGGTGTAACCTTGATAATATCTCCAACCACCCTATTGGCAACCTTGTAGTTTTCCTTTACTTCTTCAAACCTATTCACTAGACCTAGAGAATCTGCCTGTGGCTTTAGGTTAGTGTACTGACCACCTGGTATTTCGAAGTCGTATATTTCAGCATTTGAGTTAGTAAGGTCACTCTCAAACTTGTAGTATATCTTTCTTAGGTCTCTATAGTATTTTCCTAGTTCGTTGTAGCCAAACATATCTATCTGAGGGTCTCTCTCTGTAAACTTCAAGCCTTCAATTGTTGCATTTAGAGATGGCTGTGAAGTGATACCTGCCATCGATTCTAGGGCTGCATCGACTATATCTACTCCAGCCTGTGATGCCATTAGTAGAGTAGCCACACCATTACCACTAGTATCATGTGTATGTAGGTGAATTGGGGCCTTTACATTTTCCTTTAGGGCCTTAATCAATTCATAGGCAGCATATGGCTTTAATAGACCTGCCATGTCCTTTATGCCTATAATATCTGAACCTGCTGCTTCTAACTCTCTAGCCATATTGACATAGTAGTCTATAGTGTACTTTGTCTTGTCTTGGTCTAGGACATCACCTGTATAGCACATAGCAGCTTCTACTATCTTTCCAGTTTCCTGGGCTGTAGCCATTGATGGCTTCATATTTTCTACCCAGTTTAATGAGTCGAATATTCTGAAGACATCTATACCTGAGTTTGCAGATTCCTTGATGAACTCAGATATGACATTATCTGGGTAGTTCTTGTAACCAACACCGTTTGATGCTCTCAACAACATTTGGAAGTTAATGCTAGGTATTGCTTCTCTCAACCTGTGTAACCTTGTCCAAGGTGATTCTTTAAGGAATCTATAGGCAACGTCGAATGTTGCCCCACCCCACATTTCAAGTGAGAACATATCCTTCTGATAGTATTCTGTAGCCTTGGCTATATTCATTAGGTCAAATGTTCTGAACCTAGTTGCTATTAATGACTGGTGGGCATCTCTCATTGTAGTATCAGTGAATAGAAGTTTCTTTTCATTCTTAATATCTTCTATATAGGCCTGCTTGCCCATTCTCAATAACTTGTCCCTGCTACCCTCTACCTTGGCGATTTCTCTAATCCTAGGCTCATATAGGGCATCGAATGTCTTTCTTTCCTGGCACTTGTTGTCGTTGACTACTACATTACCTATAAATTTGAGTAGTTTAGTACCCCTGTCCTTACTTTCCTGTATATCAAATAATTCTGGGTTCTCATCTATAAACTTTGTAGAGCATTTACCTGCTATAAATCTTGGGTCAAGTAGGACATTTACTAGGAAACCTACGTTAGTTTTAACACCTCTAACCCTCATTTCCTTGATAGATCTGACCATCTTGTTGATAGCACCCCTAAATGTTCTATCATGTGAAATTGTCTTTACCAACAATGAGTCGTAATATGGGCTGATTACTGCGCCTGTAAATCCGTTACCGCCATCTAGTCTGATACCTGATCCTGAACCTGACCTGTATACCTGGATTTTTCCGGTATCAGGCATAAACCCTTTCTTAGGGTCTTCTGTTGTTATTCTACACTGAATCGCATAGCCTCTCAATTGAACATCATCCTGTCCCTGGATATTTATTTCCGGATCAGACAACTTACAACCCTGGGCTATCAAGATCTGACTCTGTACAATATCTATGCCTGTCACTTCTTCTGTAACTGTATGCTCAACCTGGACTCTAGTGTTCATTTCTATAAAATAGTAATCTCCATTCTTGTCTACCAAGAACTCTAGTGTACCCGCATTTGAGTAACCAACATGCTGGGCTATCCTGACTGCATCCGCACATATCCTATCTCTTAGCTGGGCATCTAGAGAAAATGCTGGTGCAAATTCTATAATCTTCTGATGCCTTCTCTGTACAGAACAATCTCTCTCATACAAGTGGACTATATTGCCATGCTTGTCGCCAATTACCTGTACTTCTATGTGCTTGGGGTCTTCTATATACTTTTCTATAAATATTAGGTCTTCTCCAAAGGCCTTTCTTGATTCACTTCTTGCATTCTCAAATTCTATCTCAAGGTCTTCTTCACGGCGGACAATTCTCATACCTCTACCGCCACCACCATTAGATGCCTTTACCATTACAGGATAACCTATCTGGGCCGCAACTGCCTTGGCCTCCTTAACAGTCTTTAGGGCCTTTTCTACTCCTGGTATCGTTGGTACATTGGCCTCATGGGCTACTATCTTAGAATTTATCTTATCTCCAAGTCTTTCCATGATGGATGAATCTGGACCTATAAATGTGATTCCGTTTTCTTCACACTTCCTGGCAAACTCTGCATTTTCAGATAAGAATCCATATCCTGGATGTATGGCATCTACCTTTTTTCTCTTGGCCAAGGCTATTATTCCATCTATATCCAAATAGGCATCTACCGGACCCATACCTTCACCTACTAGGTATGATTCATCTGCCTTTGTTCTGAACAAGGCGTACTTATCTTCTTCACTATATATACCAACACTTCTAATCTGCAACTCCGCACAGGCTCTAAATATTCTAATCGCTATTTCACCTCTGTTGGCTACCAAAACTTTGTTAAATTTTTTAAGCATATGTCAACCTCCACCTTATTTTTGAATTTAATATCTCTATTATATACCAGTTTGGCTTTATTTTAAATACCTATACCTAAACTTTTTATAAAATAATGATTTCTCGGCCAATTCCTAATTAATAAAAGTCTCTAATACGTACATTCTATATATAAATAAAGTTTTTTATATCACTTATAGGTTGTTTTTTAGTTTATGAATATTTATATTTGCGATTTTCAGGCTATAATTGCAACTAATACGGCTACTTCTTTCAATTTTTTACTATTATCCCACTATTTTATCCAATTTATAGGTCTTTATATGATGTTTTCGGGCTAGACTTTCCATTATTCAAGATTATATATGACATAAATTTTATCGAATATTCACATTATCTATTTTTTAAATATTCGTATTCGTTTTACTGGTTCTTTGTCAACTAGCGTTGATGAATAAAATCCGAAATTTATGCGACAGCA
>NZ_JRNB01000012.1 GCF_000758885.1 Peptostreptococcus sp. MV1
TTAATAGATTTTATTGATTTAAATTATCACCAACGTTATTTGACATAGAACCTTTATTTAACCCTATTAATAAATAATTCTTCCATCAATTGAATCTAGGTCTTGACACCCTGTCAGCACCATGGCTGCTTCTAGGTCTGCCTTCAACCTATCTATATACATTTCCACGCCCTCAGTCTGACCACCGAATGAAGCAGTCACAAAAGGCCTTCCTATTAAACAAGCATCTGCACCCAAGGCCAACATCTTCAAAACATCTACACCAGTCCTAATGCCTCCATCGACAAATACCTTTATCCTACCGTCCACAGCCTTGGCTATTTCAGGCAAAACTTCTGCAGTACCAGGAGTATAGTCCTGGACCCTACCTCCATGGTTGGATACTACTATACCATATACACCTGCTTCTACAGCCATCAGGGCTTCATCCGGAGTCATGATACCCTTTAGGATAAATGGCAATTCTGTAGAATTTACCAGCTCCCTTATTTCTTCAACATTCTTGGCATATACTGGTGTGCCATGTAGCTTGAGTGTAACAAGACCACAGGCATCTATATCTATTCCAACAGCTATTGCTCCTGCCTCTTCTGCCTTTTTTATCTTTTCTATTATATTCTTATTTTCCCAAGGCTTGATAAAGACAATACCTGCACCCTCGTACTTAGTCATGACCTCTAAATTATCAAGTAAGAACTGTGGTATAGCTGTATCTCCTAGCATTGCATATGTGCCCTTGTTCTTACACCCTGCTATGACCGGCTCAATATATTCCTTTTCACTAACTAGTCCACCCATATTTATACTTGTACCTGTAATAGGTGCTGCCATAACTGGTAGGTCTAGCTTCTTACCAAATAGCTCAATTGACATATCTGGCTCTACAACCTTGTGGATTACCCTCATGTTTAGCTTTATCCTATCAAGAGCTGCCACATTTTCTATAAAGGACTTGCCTGTTCCCTTGCCTCCCATACCTGGGACCTGGCCACGACAGGCTACCCCATCACAAACCCTACAGACCTTGCAAGATCCATTGAACTGGTCTCTTGCCCTATCCAACATTTCCTTGTATTCCATTTTCCATACCTCCATAAAAACACATATTATATAATCAATTTCCATCCACTATCATACTTCTATATTATATCAGTGTGCATACAAAAAAAGAAGGCTAAGGCAAACCTAACCTTCAAAATTTTTCAAAAAACTATTTCTATGTATCTTAGTCCTGCCAAATTTCCTCAAACCGTCATAGTGCTCATTGGTACCGTAGCCCTTGTTTGAAGAAAAACCATAACCTGGGTAGACCTTGTCGTAGTCAACCATCATCCTGTCCCTTGTAACCTTGGCCACTATACTAGCAGCAGCAATAGAGATGGATTTGGCATCCCCCTTTACTATAGGTAGCTGGGGAGTATCTACGCCTGGAATTCTAACAGCATCATTAAGCAGGCAATCTGGCCTGACTTCTAGCTGGTCTAGGGCTCTTCTCATGGCTATATAAGTTGCATTTAATATATTGTGCTCATCTATTTCATAGTTATCTGCCATACCTATGCCATAGTCCACTGCCTCTTTAATTATTATCTCATATAGGGCTTGTCTTTTTTCCTCTGTAAGCTTTTTTGAATCATTTATACCAACGATTCTAGTATCTGGCTTGAGGACTACTACAGCAGCAACCACAGGGCCTGCCAGTGGTCCCCTTCCAACCTCATCAAGGCCTGCTACAAATACAGCACCATTTTCATAGCACTGGTTTTCATAATAGTTGAGAAGGTCCAACCTTTCCTCCTCAGCCTGGATACGAATCAACTTCTTTTTCAACTTTTCACATATGTTCTGGACAGACTTCCTCTCATCATTTGAAAAGAGGCTTATAAATTCCGGGTATTCTTTAGGTGAAATTTGATCTGACAGGTCTTTTATTTCTCTTGCCTTCATCTTGCCAATTTCCACTAGGTCCAATTCTCTTAGCATGTCGGTCTCCTTCCCTAAAATAAGGATAGCTAAATTACTAGCTATCAGTTACCTTCACAAGTAGTCAACTATGGATACTATTTCTCCATGCCTGTAGTAAACCCTAGGAACCCTCCTGCTCATCATGCACATAACTTCATGGGCTATTGTATCACAGCCCCTAGCTACATCTGCAACAGACACTAGATCATCTCCAAATATTACTACATCATCGTTGACCTTTACATCCATCTCCATAGGTACCCTGACCATGCACTGGTCCATACATATCCTACCAACTATTGAACATTTAACACCATTTACATATACGTATGGATTTCTCCTACCCCTTAGGAATCCATCAGCATAACCTGCTGCTATACTGATAATCTTCTCTCTGACAGTTGTAAAGTATATCCTACCATAGCTGATTGATGTACCTGCATCCAATATCTTGACATTAGAAACCTTGGCCTTAAAAGACATAACTGGCTTGACATCTATAGAGTATGTGACCTCATTTGACGGATATATTCCGTACTGGATTATACCTGGCCTAACCATATCATACTTTTCCTCGCAATCTAAAATTTCTGCACTGTTAGAACAGTGGATATATTTTATATCTACATCTAGTTCCCTAACCTTATCCACCATTTCAGTAAACCTATGAGTCTGCAAATTTTCAAATTCCTTGTTTCTAGCATCTGCTGTAGCAAAATGGGTATACATACCCTCTATAATTATGCCCTCCATCTGGCTAATTTTTTTGATTTCATTGGCTATATCATCCACCCTGTCATCCAAAACAACATAGCCCAATCTGGACATACCAGTATCTAGCTTAAGATGAATTTTTGCCTTGATACCAATTCTTCTAGCTACTCGGTCAATTTCCTCAGCTAAATCTAAGTCAAATACTGTCATTGATACATTATTTCTAATCGAATCTTCAATTGTCATTGGATTTGTATAGCCTAGGTTCAAGATAGGCGTCCTTATGCCATTGTCTCTCAGCTCCATAGCCTCATTTAACCTGGCTACTGCAAAAAAATCTGCCCCCAGCTCTTCATAGAACTTTGCTATTTCAACCGCACCATGACCGTACCCATTTGATTTTATGACCATACACATCTTTGTACCTGCAGGTATCTTATTCTTTATTCCGTTAAAATTATATTCCAAGTTATCTAAGTTAATCTCCAACCAATTTGATGCCTTGTTAACTAATTTACTCATCTAAATTCCTCCCTTTCGATAAATTTTCAATCGGTGAATTCAACTATAAAAGTGTCTTATAGTAATTATATTTTTTATTTTTTTTAAAGTCAAGCGCCTATAAAAATTTATCAACCTATATTAGAAGGCATCTCAAGTACTATTTTCCCTATTTTTCCTTCCCTAAACTCATTTAAAACTGTAGTTGCTATCCTTGTGTAGTCAAGCTCTCTATTACCCAATATAAAGCCTCTCTTCCTACCAATAGCATCCATAGTATCTATACCCTGCTGGCCTAGAGAATCTAGCTTGTACCTCTCCATCAAAGATTCTGGAGCTATCTCCATCAGCCTTTCAATCAGCCTCAAGCCTAGTGTTTCCACATCTAGAATTTCATCCTTGATAGCCCTGGTAAATGCAAGATTTAGGGCCACTTCTTGGTCTTCAAACTTAGGCCATAGGATACCTGGGGTATCTAATAACTCCATGTTTCCCCTAATCTTGACCCACTGCTTGCCCTTGGTAACACCTGGCCTATCTCCAGTTTGGGTAGACCTTCTTCCAGACAGTTTGTTAATCAGGGAAGACTTACCAACATTAGGTACACCTACTATCATAATCCTGATGGCCCTTTCTCTCCTGCCCTTCTCGGCTAGACCCTCCATCATGGACCTTGTAACCGCCTTACACTCACTAATTACCTTGTTGACCCCAGTACCAGTCATGGCATTAATCGGTATGGCCTTTACCCCCTGCTTGGCATAGTAAGCTACCCAAGCATCTATTGCAGCCTTTTCACACATATCCGCCTTGTTTAATAGGACTATTCTCGCCTTGTCGCCAACTAGCCTATCTATATCTGGATTCTTACTACTAAAAGGTATTCTAGCATCTAGCAGCTCAATTACCACGTCTACCAACTTCAAATTATTCTGCACCAGCTCCCTAGTCTTTTTCATGTGGCCTGGATACCAGTTTATATTCAGGTTGTCATCCCTCAAATATTCATCATTATAGCTCATACGTCCTCCTTCCTGTGACCATATAGCCACAGAGCATGACTTCATTTACACGAAGCCCTATATCAATCCTACAGGCACCTTGCCTCCAGGCTCTATTACACTAAAAAAGGGCATCCTGAGACACCCTAATTTACTAATATACACTCTTGTATATGCTAGATTATTTTCTTTTGCCTCTAGCTTCCTTGATCTTAGCAGCCTTACCAACTCTACCTCTGATATAGTTGATCTTAGCTCTTCTAACCTTACCAAATCTTGTAACTTCGATCTTTTCAATCTTTGGTGAATGAACTGGGAATGTTCTTTCAACACCTACACCGAAAGATATCTTTCTAACAGTGAAAGTTTCTCTGATTCCTCCGCCCTGTCTCTTGATAACAAGACCTTCGAATACCTGGATTCTTTCTCTCTTTCCTTCGACAATTCTAACGTGTACTCTTACTGTGTCCCCTGGTCCAAAATTAGGAACATCTGATTTTACCTGTGCAGCTTCAATAGCCTTAATTAATTCGTTCATTTCTTCCTCCTAAATCATAGACGTACATAAATACTTGACCTTTGTAAAAGAGGTACGCCCGTACTTAATAACCATTACATTATACCCTTAGATATGAGTATTGTCAATACTTTTAATATTTTTTAATTAATTTTTGTTACTTGCAAAAGTAAATTCCACCATGATATGGAATTTACTTTTGCAAGTAACAATAATTTCAAAAAAAACAGAATTGTCTTGACAAATGGATTCACAAAGTGTTACAATAACTAATAAATTTTAAGGGAGGTAACCAAAATGAAAAGTACTATATTAGACAATTTAGCAAGCAAATTAGAGATAGCAATTTTTGGTTACGTTTATTATTATTATAAGAGTTAAAGGGTCACACGGCAAATTCTAGTGGCTCTATTTACCATGATAATAAAGGAGCCCTAATAAAAACGACGATTAAGGCTTCTTACATAGGTGTAGGAAGCCTTTTATATTTTGCCCCACTTTTAATTTGTATTTATATAGTGTATAATGGATGTGGATTTATTACGAAATTATATACTTATTTAGTTTATGAATAATATTTTAGAAAGAGGTGTACTTATGGGAGTTTACGAAGAACTACAGGCCCGTGGCTTAATAGCCCAGGTTACAGACGAAGAAGAAATCAAAAATTTGGTCAACAATGGTAAGGCTGTCTTTTATCTGGGTTTTGACCCTACAGCTGACTCACTACATGTTGGTCATTACATGGCCTTGTGTCTGATGAGAAGGCTACAGCTAGCAGGCAACAAGCCTGTTGTCCTAGTTGGAGGAGGTACAGGATATATAGGAGACCCATCTGGACGTACTGATATGCGTAAGATGATGACTCCTGAAACAATCCAGCACAACTGTGACTGCTTCAAGGTCCAGATGTCTAAATTTATAGACTTTGACGAGGGCAAGGCTATAATGGTCAATAATGCGGATTGGCTACTAAAGTTAAACTACATTGAAATGCTAAGAGAAGTGGGTCCTCATTTCTCAGTAAACAATATGCTTAGGGCTGAATGCTACAAGAACAGGATGGAAAAGGGACTTTCTTTCCTTGAATTCAACTACATGATAATGCAGTCATTTGACTTCTACCACCTATTCAAGGAATATGGATGTAATATCCAGCTTGGCGGTAACGACCAGTGGTCTAACCTATTAGGTGGTACTGAGTTGATCAGGAGGAAGTTGGGCAAGGATGCCTTCGCTATGACACTACCTCTATTGACTAAGGCTGACGGAACAAAGATGGGTAAGACAGCAGGTGGAGCTGTATGGCTTGACCCTAATAAGACTTCTCCATTCGAATTCTACCAGTACTGGAGAAATGTTGATGATGCTGACGTTATCAACTTTATCAAGAAGCTTACTTTCATACCTCTTGAAGACATAGAACCTATGGAAGCATGGGAGGGCGCCAAGTTAAACGAAGCAAAGGAACTACTTGCCTACGAAATGACTACACTTGTCCACTCTAAGGAAGATGCTGACAAGGCTCAGGAAGCTTCTAGAGCCTTATTCCTTGGTGGTGGAGATAGTGCAAATATGCCTACTAGTGAGATCGACCCAAGCAAGCTAACTGATGGAGTTATAAATGTAACTGACTTAATGCTTGAGTGTGGCCTTGTTCCTTCAAGAAGCGAGGTTAGAAGACTAATCCAGCAGGGCGGTCTTACTATAGCAGACAAGAAGGTTGAAGACATCAATCTAGAAATCAGCCTGGACCAGTTAAAAGAAGGCGTGATAATAAAGAAGGGTAAGAAGAAGTTCCACAAGGCCCTTGTGAAGTAGATTTAAACCGTTAAATTAGTGAATACAAAAATAGGGGTGCATATTCTAAACTCAGGTAAATGAATATGCCACCCCTATTTTTGATTCACTTGTTCACTCTATCCAAAATAGTTATATGATATATGACATTGATGGTAATAAGAAACCTTCAAACTCGTTAGACTAAGAAAGTGAAAATTATCCCTGACGCTATATATCATACAAGCAATAATTTTAGAATCTGATTAATCAATATTTCTTTGCAAAAGTAGATCAGATATACAATATCTAGTGCACTACTAGCATAAATATCAAGTGGGCTGATATTCCTGCGCACAGGCCTCCTATAGTATGGGCTAATATTGCCTTGCCTGCTAGGTTTCTTGACTTCAAGGCATCCATCATACCTATATGAGTGCTCAAGTATCCTGACCAACACATACCCATAGCTGTGAATACTGCTATGTCGTTAGGTAGGATTGCTCCACTCTTAATAAATTCTGGCACTAGAGAAATGGCTGCTCCGACTGCTCCTAGGGCAGTTATTGGGAAGGCTATTGCCTCTGGTGACTTAAATCCAAATAATGGTTCTAATATAAAGCTAATCTTCTGACCTATATATGGTAATAGCTTTACGCCCTCGTAGGCTCCACCTGTATATCCAGTCTTACCTGGTCCAAATGTCAACATCATTACAAGAGTACAAACAATCAGAACTCCTGGTATAATTGCTACACCCATTTCCACACCATTCTTACCACCTTCTAGCAAGGAATCTAGAACCCTCTGGAATAGGTTGCCTTCTCTTACAAGCCTAAACTCATTTTGAGATTCCATATCTGCACTCGACATTGTCTCATCATATGGCTCCATAGCCTGGTCTCCATAGTACTTCTTAGTCTGTCTCAACATCAATCTTACACTTACTATAGACCCTATAATAGCACCCACATTACCGATTAAGGCTGGGGCTATATACTCCTTGCCCTGGGCTATCATAAATGTAGTAACTATCAACCCCATACCAAAGGCTGTACCTACATTACAAAGGGCTGGTACCTGATATTTCTTAAAGTACTGGGTAAAAGTCTTATCCTTGGCAAATGGTATTATTGCAGGATTATCTGATAGATATGTAGCTACAACACCTGTGATACTTGCCCCTGGCAAACCCCAGATTGGCTTCATAAGTGGTGCAAATATCTTGTTGATTAAGGCTATTGCTCCAAACTCTGATAGCAAACTACTGATAGCTCCTGCCAAAACTGCCATGGCCATTATTAAAAATACTGTGTTTAGTAGAAGGTCGTGGGCTGTTGCCATCATTGTCTTGAACATTGGACCTACGCCCATTAGGCTCCCAAGCCAAGCAAAACCTCCAAAAAATATTACTATAAAGACAAAGGTCTCCAGACCTATCGCCTTAACTTTTTTTCTATTATCCATATTATTCCGCCTTTCGAATACGTCTTTTTTTCTTTTTATTATTATCTTCCCTGTGAGAGGCCTGGTACTTGTCCCACAAGTCTGGCCTCCTATCTTTCGTTATCTTTTTAGACTCTTCTAGTCTCCACTTGTCTATATTCCCATGATTGCCTGACACCAGGACAGGCGGGACCTCAGCCCCCATAAAATCTCTGGGCCTAGTGTACTGGGGATATTCCAGTAGGTTGTCCTCTAGGCTCTCATCTTCAAAGCTTTCATTCCTATTTAAAACGCCTGGTATGAGCCTTGATATAGCATCAATCATAATCAGGGCGGGGAGCTCTCCCCCCGTCAACACATAGTCACCTATAGATATTTCTTCAGTCACAATCATATCTATAACCCTCTGGTCTATACCCTCATAGTGGCCACACAAGAGAATTATATCATCTGTATGCGAAAAATCCTTGGCCATGCCCTGGTTAAATACCCTGCCCTTTGGCGAAAGGTATATAACTCTGGGTTTATCTAAGTCATGAGTCCTGACTATATGCTCATATGTCGAAATAATTGGCTGGGGTGTCATAACCATACCAGCACCCCCACCAAAAGGATAATCATCCACCTTCTTGTGCTTATTTTCCGAAAAATCTCTAATATTATATATGTTTACCTCTAATATGCCATTGTCTATAGCCTTTTTAATCATACTTTCACCTATATATGCAGCAAATATATCAGGAAAAAGCGTCATTACGTGTATTCTCATTAGTCCAATAACCCCGGTATAGGTTTGACCCTCATCAACCTATTTTTTGTGTCAATATCTGGCACTATTTCGTATGTTGCAGGTATCAGGTATTCCTTGGAATCCTCTGATTTCACCACATATACGTCGTTTGCTGCATACTGCAAAACATCGACCAATTTCCCAATTCTGTCACCTTCTAGTGTCTCTACATCCATACCTATCATGTCGGCTATAAACAATTCATCCTCGTCCAATTCATAGGAGTTGTCCCTGTCAACAAATATAAATTTGCCAATCAGGCCTTGGACTGATTCTATTGTGTCATAGCCTTCCAACTTGACTACTATAGAGTTATTAGACGCAGTTACCGCTCTTTCAACTAGATATTTTTTTCCCCTGTCTTTTCCAACAAAGAAGTAGTCTATATCCTTAAATCTATCTATCTTGTCTGTATGGGGGTATATTTTTATTTCACCTTTTAAACCTCTGGTAGTTACTATCTTGCCTACCTTAAAATACTCCAATGTATCAGTCACTTGGATTCCTCCTAACTCTGGCTTTAAGTCCAGCAAATTTATTTCGCTGGTGTAAATGCCTTTTTGATTTTATCAAATATTAGTCGCATGACCTTGAAACTATACGACAAAATCTATTTTTAACAAAAAAGGATTAGGGCAAGCCTAATCCTCTACTATTTCTAATGTTACATTTACTTTCTTCTTGTTGGACACTGATTTTAATACAGTTCTTATTGATTTAGCAATTCTACCCTTTTTGCCGATTACCTTACCCATATCTGAGTCGTCAACCTTCAATTTAAGTAGGATTTCCTTGCCATCCACAATTTCTTCGACTAGCACTTTATCAGGATTGTCAACAAGAGCTCTTGCTATTCCTTCTACTAGCTCTTTCATATAATTGTCTCCACCAAAATTTACTTAGATTCTTTAGCTGCTTCAAACTTTTCAATTATTCCGTTTGATACGAATAACTTCTTAACAACTTCAGTAGGCTGAGCACCTGTTACCAACCACTTGATTGCCTTTTCTTCGTCAATCTTAACCTGCTTCGGTTCTGTTAATGGGTTATAGTATCCTATTTCTTCAATGAATCTACCGTTTCTCGGTGATCTAGCATCTGCTACTATTACTCTGTAAAAAGGTCTCTTATGAGTTCCCATTCTTCTTAATCTTATTTTAACTGCCATTTCTAAATACCTCCAAAAAATATTATATTATATTATAATTTATTTTCAAACAATGAATAATGCTAACCTAGAAAGGTAACTTAGGCATCTTAGGGAAACCACCCTTTTTCATCTTGCCCATCATTCCACTTGACTGGAACATCTTCATCATTTTTTTCATTTCATTAAACTGCTTTATCAGCCTATTTACATCCTGGACACTCGTACCACTACCCCTTGCTATCCTCTTCTTCCTAGAGGCATTTAAAATCTGTGGATTTCTTCTCTCCTCCAGTGTCATAGACTGGATAATAGCCTTGGTCCTGTTTATTTCCTTGCCCTTACTATCGAGGTCACCTATTTGACCCTTTAGGTTACCCATGCCTGGTACCAATTCTAGAAGCTTGTCGAGAGGTCCCAAGTTCTGTACCTGCTCCAACTGCATCAAGAAGTCTTCAAAGTCCATTTCATTCTTCTTTAGCTTCTGACCTAATTCCTTGGCCTTCTCCATGTCTAGAGCGGACTCGGCCTTTTCTATCAAACTGAGTACGTCACCCATGCCTAGTATCCTAGATGCCATCCTATCTGGATAGAAGGGTTCCAAGTTGTCAAGCTTTTCTCCCATACCAATAAACTTGATAGGTTTTTGTGTTACAGACCTAATTGATAAGGCCGCACCACCTCTAGTATCACCGTCTAGCTTTGTTAAAACTACACCGTCAATACCAAGTATCTCGTTAAAGCTCTCAGATACATTTACAGCATCCTGACCCGTCATTGAGTCAACCACTAATAAAATTTCCTGAGGACTTACCTGAGCCTTTATATCTTTCAACTCCTGCATCAAGACTTCATCTACGTGTAGTCTACCTGCTGTATCTATAATTACTATATCATTTGAATGACCCTTTGCATATTCAAGAGCTTCTTTGGCTATATCTACCGGCGAAACCTGAT
This sequence comes from Peptostreptococcus sp. MV1, assembly GCF_000758885.1. Taxonomy (GTDB): domain Bacteria; phylum Bacillota; class Clostridia; order Peptostreptococcales; family Peptostreptococcaceae; genus Peptostreptococcus. Next base: position 10,818 of record NZ_JRNB01000012.1, read on the forward strand.
CTCCCAAGGTAAATACTGGTAGGTCTAGTTTTTCGCCCACTACCTGCAACTGCTTGATAGCCGCCGGCCTGTATACGTCACAGGCTACCAATAGCGGTGACTTGCCCTCTTTCTTTAAGTAACCACCCAATTTTCCAGAAGTTGTAGTCTTACCTGCACCCTGTAGACCAACCATCATTATAACAGTCGGTGGCTGTGGTGAATAGGTCAACTTACTCTGCACATCCCCCATCAGGGCTGTCAGTTCTTCATTTACTATCTTTACCACCATCTGGCCAGGTGTCAAACTCTTCAACACCTCTTCACCTACACAACGCTCTTGTACAACCTTAATAAAGTCCTTTACAACCTTGAAGTTAACATCTGCCTCCAAAAGAGCCCTCTTAACCTCTCTCATTGCTGTCTTTACATCAGCCTCAGTCAGTTTACCCTTAGACCTAAGTTTTCCAAATGCGTTTTGAAGTTTATCTGATAGTCCTTCAAATACCATTATATCAACTCCCTAATCTTGTCAATTAATTCTATAAGCTGACTTGATTCCTCAAGGTTACCACTTTTCTTGCCTAAGTTTTCTACCTTATCAGCTAGCTTGTTAATCTCTTCATCTATACACTTGAACTTTTTCACCATACCTAGCTTGGCCTCATAGTCCCTAAGAGACTTTTCCGACCTCTTCAAGGAATCAAATATGGACTGCCTAGATGTTCCCAGTATGTTGCTAATCTCACCTAATGAGTAGTCTTCCTCGTAATACATAGACAATATATCCCTCTGCTTGTCTGTCAACAAAGGTCCGTACTGGCTGTAAAGTATTTCGATTTCTACCATCTTTTGAATATCCATACTTCCTCCTATCTGTAAAGGTCTTACACTTTACATAAGTAATATGATAAACTATGGTATAAGAAAAGTCAAGCATTTTAAGAAAAAAAGTGTAAAGTATTTTACCTTTACACTTTTCTTATAACTTTAATACATATAAATCCAGTTTTTACTGGTTTTTATCTGCCTACGAATATCTTTCTTTGACCTACATATTTGTATATTAACGCCTATCCGAATATAGCATCTGTAAATGCCTCTGCATCAAAACTCTGCAAGTCTTCAGCCCTTTCACCTACACCTATCAGCTTGACCGGAACATCTACCTCAGACTTGACTGCTAGAACTACACCACCCTTGGCAGTACCGTCCAGCTTAGTCAATACTATACCTGTTATATTGGCTACTTCCTTAAAGGTCTTGGCCTGGCTGACTGCATTTTGACCCGTAGTCGCATCTACTACCAATAGGACTTCCTTTTTTGCCTCAGGGTATTCCCTGTCTATTATCTTAAATATCTTGCCCAACTCATTCATCAGGTTGGCCTTGTTGTGGAGTCTACCTGCAGTATCACATATAAGTAGGTCAACCTTCCTGGCCTGTGAAGCCTTGATGGCATCAAATACTACAGCTCCTGGGTCAGCTCCTTCATGGTGCTTGATAATATCTACATCCACCCTCTTGGCCCAAATATCCAACTGCTCGCTTGCTGCTGCCCTGAAGGTATCTGCTGCCGCCAGCATAACCTTTTTACCATCTTTCTTGTATCTCTGGGCTAACTTGCCTATAGTAGTCGTCTTACCTACACCATTTACACCAACCATCACTATCACTGCTGGTCCTGGATCAAGGTCAAGTCCTGAGTTTCCTTCCTTTAGGATAGAGGCAACTATTTCCTTCAATAGGTCTCTTACCTCTATAGGGTCCTTTACCCCTCTTTCCTTAATCATGTCCCTCAAACGGTCTATGATTTCCATAGTAGTCGTAACACCAACATCGGCAGTTATCAGGATTTCTTCTAGTTCTTCTAGAAGGTCCTCATCTATCTTTGTATAAGACTTCAAGAGACTGTCTATCCTACCTGTTATATTGTCCTTAGTCTTTGATAGACCTGCTAATAATCTAGCAAAAATCCCCTTCTTCTCTTGTCCTTCTTCATCAAGAGTATCCTCCTGGTCAGAAGATCTAGTATCATCAGGCTCTTGAAACTCATTAGAATCAATATCGTCGCCTTGGCCATAATCCACTACATCATGATCTGGCTCCTCAGCTGTGGCTTCTTCTCCAGTATTTTCATTTATATCATCGGCCAGTTCTACTTGTTCTATTGATTCTTCCAAATTTTCTTCCATTTGCTGATTTTCTTCTTGAATATCATCACTGGCTATTTCTTCTATAACCTCTTCTTCCAACTTGGTACTTTCATTTTCATCTTCATTTTTCTTCCAAAACTTAAACATTAAAAACCTCCTTTTCCATAATCACTATCATAATAAAGTGGCTATATATTCGTCTAGGAATTTTCAACCATCTCTTGGGCCTCCTTTAACTTGATACCTATGATGGATGAAATGCCCTTTTCTTGCATAGTTACACCGTATATAAAGTCTGCAACTTCCATTGTACCCCTCCTATGTGTTACCGCTATAAACTGGGTATCCTGGCTAAGTTCATGTAAAAAGTCCCCAAACCTATATACATTTACGTCGTCCAAAGGAGCCTCAATCTCGTCTAGTATACAGAAAGGCGTTGGTTTTGATATAAGTATGGCAAACAGGATTGATATTGCTGTCAGAGCCTTCTCACCACCAGATAAGAGAGAAAGATTTTTCATCTTCTTGCCTGGAGGCTGGGCTGTAATTTCTATATCACAAGACAGGACATCATCCATATCCACAATCCTTAGATTGGCATTTCCTCCGCCAAACAACTTTTTGTAGACCTCTACAAAATTCTTGTTAATTATATCAAAGTTGACCAAAAACTCGCTTTCCATACTTGACACTAGGTCTGCAATTAGACTATTCAAGGATACAATAGACTCCTCAAGGTCTTGCTTTTGCTCAGAATAGTAGTCATACCTCTCCTTGACCTCTGCAAATTCTTCTATGGAATCTAGATTTACATTACCAATAGACTTGATTTTCTTCCTTAGACCTTCCATCAGCTTTTGGTCGATTATCAAGTCCTCATCGCTATAGGCTAGGGCCTCATGGTAATCTAGGCCGTATTTTTCATGTATATTTGCCTCTAGGTTGTCCCTGCTTGATACTGATCTGTCCAGCCTAGATTCTAGCTTATACTTTTCCTCTCTCAGCTCATTAAAATCTCTCTCCCTAGACCTAAGTTCTGACTTGGCTTCATCTAGGGATAATTTCATATCGTCCCTATCTGCCTTCTGGTCCAAGGCTCTCCTAGAAAAATCTTCTATAGTTTGGTTTAGGATTTCTATTTGACCTGTATAGGTCTCAATCAATAGGTCAAAATCATTGATTTCATCCTCATTTTCCTTTATAGATTCCTTCAACTGGATTAGGTTGTCCTGAGACTTTTTCATGCTATTTTCTATCCTGTCGACTTCACCTATGTTATTTTCAAATACCTGCTTTATCCTTACTAGGTCCAGATTTTTCTCATTAAACAACTTGAGGTAGTTTTCATGATTTTCCTTGGCCCTATCAAGACTATCCGCCAAGGTTTTTATATGGTCAGAGTTACCCTGCCCTTCCCTGTCTAGTAGGTCTAGCTGGTCCTTACACTGGTCAAAATCTGCCTCATTTTTTTGAATTTGACCATCTATATTTGAGATTTCATTTCTTACATTATCTATATCAGACCTTCTATCTCTCAACTTCGCTTCTAGTAGTTTTACCTCTGTGCTCACAGATATTATTTTTTTTGATATGGCTTCTTTATCTACATTTAACTGTGACACTTCCTTGTCCAGCTTAGACTTTTCCAAGCCAATAAGGTCAAATTCTGACTTGCACTGGTTTATCTTGCCTGATATGGCATCAATCTCTTGTCCTAATTCACCTATCAACCTCTTCCTTGATAAGATGTTTCCATTTGTCTTGATGCTACCGCCTGTCATAGAGCCGCCTGGGTTTACAATATCTCCATCCAGTGTAACCAACTTGAACCTGTGACCGGTCTCCTTGGCATAGGCTATGGCATCATTCATATTGTCCATCAGCACAACCCTGCCTAAGAGGCTTTCAACCACTCTTCTATATGATTCATCAAAGTCTATAAGGTCACTGCACAAGCCGAGCGGCCTTATCCTAGTATTGCTAGCAAGGGATATTTTGTTGGACCTCATGGTAGTCTTTGGTAGGAAGGTAACCCTGCCAAGACTAGTTTTCTTAAGGTATTCTATGGATTTTTTTGCCACCTGTTCGTCTTCCACTACCACATTTTGTATTGCAGCACCTAGGCTGGCTTCTATGGCCTTTTCGTACCTAGCAGGTACACTTATCAATTCTCCTAGAGCACCACATATACCCTGAATCGACTTATTTTTTAGGATTTCCCTTACACCCTTATTAAAACCTTCATGATGATTTTCCATATCTATGTAGGCATTTCTCCTAGACTTGATACGGCTCATGTCCATATTCAAATTTCTATCCTTATTGGCCAGGTCTTCCATCCTCTTAACCAGGTCTTCCAACTTTCTCTTGGCCTGGTCTAGGTCTTGGTCTAGGTCTTCCATTCCGGCCATCAAGTCACCTGCATTTGCATTCTTATCAGATAATTCCCTGTCCAAAGACTCTATCTCAACTTCCTGCTGGGTAAGTTTTTCATCTAGACTGGCCCTTCTTGCCTTCAAATTAGATAGGTTGGCCTGACTTGTGGCATAACTAGCGGATAATGCCTGCTTTTTTTCTAGTATACCAAGAGATATAGCCTTATTGGACTCTATCTCCTTATTTATACTTTCTAGCTCTAATTCAGCCTCTCTCTTATCCTTGTAGACCTCATCTATTTCCTTTTGAGCCTCTTCTATTTCATACGATGTCTGGTCAGCCTTCTTGCTTGCCTTTTCTAATTCTATTTTGTCAACCTTGACTGAGGCTTCTAGGGCTGATATTTCATTTTCCTTCCTAGATATTTCTCTTAGCTGGCTGTTTATTTTTTCCTGAGAAATCTCAATTTCAGACTTTTTGCCTGCCAACTCAGAATTTGTATCTAGGAGGCTAGTATTCAATTCTTCTAAAACCGCATCAGACTCATTTATCTTTCCGTCTAGGTCTTCTATTTGACTCTCCAGGCCAGATCTTTCACCAAAAATCAAGTCCAATTCCTTTGATATGCCTGCCAACTTGTCAGACATATCCCTTATTAGGACATCCATTTGGCCAGTCTGCTTGATAAAGTCGTTTAATTCTAGCTTTTTCAATTCCTCACTGACTTCCAAGTACTTCTTGGCCTTGTCTGCCTGGCGCTCAAGTGGCTTGAGCTGGTTTTCTATTTCGTAAAAGATATCTTCTATCCTTGCCAAGTTGTCACTAGACTTCTTTAGGTTTCTCTCTGCCTCATTCTTTTTGTACCTGAACTTGGATATACCACAGGCCTCATCAAATATCTTTCTCCTATTAGCCGGATTATTGCTTAGTATTTCCTCTACCTTGCCCTGCTCAATAATAGAGTATCCATCCTTACCTATACCTGTATCCAGCAAGGTTTCTCTTACATCCTTCAGCCTACAAGACTTGCCGTTTATATAAAACTCTGACTCACCACTCCTATAGACCCTTCTCTTTATGACTAATTCATCCGAATCTATATCTATCTCAGCCATAGAATTGTCAAGAGTAATAGCTACCTCGCAGTAGTTCATTTGATTTTTAGTATCAGTTCCAGAAAAGATTACATCTTCCATCTTCTCTCCTCTTAGACTCTTGACACTCTGTTCACCTAGTACCCACCTGATAGCATCTGAAATATTACTCTTTCCGCTACCATTTGGTCCTACTACAGCGGTTACACCCTCATCAAAGTATATATCAGTTTTTGTAGGAAAGGATTTAAACCCCTTTAATTCTAACTTTTTTAAATACACACTTACCTCCGATTAATATAACTTATATATTTTACCTAGCACCCTATACATATAATCAAAACTAATTTCTGACACCAATTTGGAATCAATCTCTACAATAATCCCATCAACCAGACCCTTCTTGATGCCAGTTTTGAACTTGGCCTTGTATTTTTCATTTATGTATATCCTGTTAGACCTCTTGTTGCCCACTATAGCGGATATGTTTTTATTATCCGAATAGACAACCAGTTCTTTAAAATCTCCATCAATCAGGCTGTCGATGTAGTCTCTAATCATCCTAGATTTGACAATTTCCCTAAAGGCAGGATGGTAGGGTCCATCAACCACATCTATGCCCAGCTGTATATCATCTGTTGCCTGTAGACCTACCCTTATCACTCCTATATTGTTTATATGATAGATAAGCATCAACTTTTTAACTATATCAACACACTCTTCCAAACTAAAGGGCCTATAGGCACCGTCTTTATAACTTATTTCTAGACCTGTTTCTTTTATAATTAGAGTCGGATATATCCTCACAAAATCAGGTCCAATATCTGTAAAGGCCTTGGCAGTCTTGATACACTTTTCTTCAGAATCACCTGGCAGGCCTATCATCTGCTGAAGTCCCAACCTAAAACCATAGTCCTTAATCAGCCTTGCACTCTCATAAACCACCCTACTGGTATGCCCTCTCAAACTCTCAAGTAAGACTACTTCATCCATAGACTGAACACCTAGTTCTATTATAGTTGCACCATAGGCCCTTATAAGCTCTAGCTCTTCTATATCTATGCAGTCTGGCCTAGTGGACATTCTGATATCCTTTACCAGACCCTTGTCCTTGTAGTCCTTGGCTACACTCAATAATTCAACTTGCTTGTCCTTGTCAATAGCTGTGAAGCTCCCCCCGAAGAAGGCTATCTCCACATCGACATCAGCCTTGATTGTAGCCAAGCAATCATTTATAATCTCTCTGGCCCTGTCACCAGTCATATCTGTAGAAATACCTGTTATCTTTTTTTGATTGCAGAATATACAGTCATGGGGGCATCCCTGGTGGGGTACAAATATGGGTATTATCTTTTTCCCCTTCATATCCTATAGTTCTCCCATCTTTTCTAGGGCATCTCTAGCAGCTTCTTTCTCTGCTTCCTTCTTATTCTTGCCCTTGCCTATACCTATTATATCCCTGCCACACTTGACCTGCATTTCAAATTCCTTCTTGTGGTCGGGTCCACTTTCTCCCACCAACTTGTACGATATCTTGCCGTTATTTCCCTGTACTATTTCCTGTAAAATCGTCTTATAGTCTCTGAAGATATTTCCGTCAATATTCTTGGCTATTGTATCTCTTAGGTTTGATAGTATAAAGTTTTTTGCCTGGTCAAATCCACCATCTAAGTATATGGCAGCTATAACTGCTTCTGTTGCATCGGCAAGGATTGAATCCCTATCTCTACCACCTGAATTTTTTTCACCCTTACCCAGAAATAGGTTTTCTCCTAGGTTTAGGCTCCTAGCTACTGCACTAAGAGATTCTTCACAAACCACATTCGCTCTTAATCTTGTCAACTTACCTTCTGGTAAGTCATTTCTAGCCCTAAACAGGTAGTCACTTACTACCAATCCCAAGACTGAATCACCTAGAAATTCTAGTCTCTCATTGTACTTAAATTCCTTGTGCTCATTGGCAAAGGAAGAATGTGTCAAGGCCGTCTGTAGGTATTTTTTATCTTTAAATTCATAACCTATCTTTTCTTCAAAAGCCTTGATATTTTCCTTCATCACATCATTCAATGATGCCATACTTACCCCTCCTTATAAAAAATATAGCTATAAAATACCTGTTAAAAACAGGTATTTTATAGCACCTAATTAGTTTACTCTTGACAAGTATTCACTTGTTCTTGTATCGATTTTCACCCTGTCACCAACATTTATAAATAGTGGTACCTGGATAACTGCACCAGTCTCTACTGTAGCAGCCTTTGTAACGTTACTTGCTGTATCTCCCTTGATTCCTGGCTCTGTATCAACAATCTCTAACTCAACAAAGTTAGGACCTTCAACCTGGAATGGAGCTCCCTGGTAAAATCTAATAGTAGCAACTTCATTTTCCTTCAAGAACTTGATAGCATCCTCTACCTGTTCGTAGTTCAAAGGAATCTGGTCAAAAGTTTCTTCGTCCATGAAGTAGTATAGTTCACCATCATTGTACAAATACTGCATCTGCTTAGTTTCAATATTTGCCTTAGGGAACTTGTCACTTGGGTTGAAAGCTTCTTCTCTGATTGCTCCTGTTATTAAATTCTTATACTTAGTTCTAACGAACGCAGCACCTTTTCCGGGTTTAACGTGCTGGAAGTCAACTACTAGACATGGTTGACCATCTTTTTCAAATGTTACACCTTTTCTAAAATCACTAGCTGTTACCATTTTCTATCCTCCAAATTTATAATATATATTCATCTTAACAATTATATCATGGAATGGCTTGATTTGTCTAGTTTACTGAGTCAACAATGGCCAAGAAGTGGGCATTAATTCCTTCTAGTTTATTAAGTGCCACCTGGTCATCATTGTCATGAGTTCCAATATATACTTTTATCTTAGGTTCAGTCCCTGAAGGTCTTAGGGCTATCCAAGATCCGTCCTCTAGAATATACTTGAGTACGTTAGACTTAGGGAAGCCTTCTACACCAGCTCCAAAGTCTAGGATTTTATCAATCTTGATGCCATCTACTGCTTCCATCTTTGTTGATCTAAAGTGGTCCATTATCCTCTTTATCTTGGCACTTCCCTCGATACCCTCTAGGTAGATTGAAGTTGTCTTTTCTCTGTAGTAACCATACTTGGCATATAGGTCCATCAAGCCCTCGTATAGGGTCTTGCCCATGCTCCTGTAGTATAGGGCCATCTCAGATATCATAAGGGTAGCTACAACCCCATCCTTGTCCCTACACTGGTCACCTACTAGATAACCGTAACTTTCTTCATAGCCCATTACAAAGGTCTGAGAATTGTCCTTCTCATACTGTGTCATCTTGTCGCCCATAAACTTAAACCCAGTCAGGATGCTAACCACATCAACACCCATTGACTTGGCTATATCAGCCCCGAATTCTGATGTTACTATTGTCTTTATTATGCAGGCATTGTCAGCCAACTTGCCCTTTTCCTTTAGACCTGATAGGGTATATTCAGCAAGTAGACCACCTATTTGGTTACCTGTCAGCAATACAACCTCACCAGCAGAGTTCTTAACAGCAACGCCAACCCTGTCACAATCAGGGTCATTGGCTATTAATATATCAGCATCTTCCCTCTTTAAAAGCTCAATACCTCTAGTTAGGGCAACAGCTTCTTCTGGATTAGGAGTCTTGATTCCGGCAAAGTTTGGATCTGGCATTGCCTCTTCTGGAACAACCAAAACATTCTTAAATCCACTATCCTTTAGAACCCTAAGTACAGGAACCCTACCTGTACCACAAAGAGGAGAATATACTACCTTGAATTCTCCTGCATATTTTTCTATTATATCTTTCCTGATTACATTGGCCTCTACAGCGTCTATAAAGTCATCATCTATTGGCGAATCGAGCAGAACCATCCTAGCTTCATCTGCCTTGCTATGGGCAGGTATTATAGAAAAGTCTTTGATACTTTCTATTTCAGCCAAAACCTTGTCGGCAACATCTGGCATAATCTGGGCACCATTTTTTCCATAAACCTTGTAACCATTGTACTGAGGTGGATTGTGGCTGGCCGTAATAACTATACCACCTATACAGTTTAGCTTTCTAACTGAATATGACAGCATTGGTGTAGTCCTCAGGTCATCGTAGTAATAGACCTTCATACCTGCAGCAGCTATAGTTTTTGTAGCCTCAAGGCAGAACTCCCTAGACATATTTCTATTGTCATGGGCTATTACTATACCCCTCTCAGCAGCTCCTTCTTCATTTTTTAAGAAGTAGTTGGCTAGACCATACGAACACCTTCTAACAGTGTATATATTCATCCTGTTCCTACCAGCCTCAACTACACCCCTAAGGCCTGCAGTACCAAATTCTAGATCACGATAAAATCTATCCTCTATTTCCTTTTCGTCATCCTTTATTGCTAATAATTCCTTTTTTGTATCCTCATCAAAATAGGCTGATGTTGTCCATTCTTCATATAACTTTTTGTAATCCATATTACCCCTCCTTTCAACTAAATCACTTACTTATATTATAACCTTTTTCCGTCCAAATATACATCAATTATTTCATATTTATCATCCAAAATAACTAGGTCGGCAATCCTTCCTTCATCTATCACTCCACACACGTCATCAATGCCAACTGACTTGGCAGGAACTAGTGTAGCCATGTGTATGGCCTCTAAAGGTGAGGCTATTCCCCATGATATCACATTCTTTACTGCTTCCTTCATAGATAGAACTGATCCTGCTAGGTTTCCAGCTTCTAGCCTAGCTGTTTTGCCATCCATAGTTACATTAAAATCACCCAACTTGTACTGGCCAGGAGGCATACCACCTGCCATCATACAGTCGCTTACCAACATTACACTGTCACAACCACGTGCTTTTACAACTACATTGGCTGCTGCCGGATGCACGTGGTGGCCATCACATATCATCTCTGCAAATACATCCTCTAGTGTAAGAGCTGCCCCTACCATTCCAGGATTCCTGTGGTGAAGACCGCTCATTCCATTATAGGTATGAACAAAGATATTGGCACCGGCATCAACTGACCTCTTGGCCTCTTCAAATGTAGCATCACTATGGCCTAGTCCTACATATACGCCAATCTTTCTAGCCTCTCTGATAAAGTCCTCAGCTCCTTCAAGTTCTGGTGCTATGGCAATTTTCTTAATTAAGTTGCCTGAAAGTTCCTGCCACTTTTTTAATTTTTCTATACTAGGCTTTGAGAAGTACTCATTATTTTGGGCTCCCTTATACTTGTCTGTAAAGAAGGGACCCTCCAAGAAAATACCCTGTATCTTGGCCCCGTAGCTATCCCTACAATTACCGACAATCTTTACGACCTCATTAAGGTCATCTACAGATGCAGTCAAGGTAGTTGGCAGGAAGGAAGTAACACCTATACTAAGTATGTCCTTGCATATTACCTTTACAGACTGGCTAGATTTATCCATTATGTCACAGCCTGAAAATCCATGTATGTGGGTGTCTACGAAACCAGGACTGATAGTAGCTTGACCGTAATCCTTGACTTCTTCATTGGCTTGTATATGGTCTCCCTTCTTGTATATTTTTTCTATCTTGTCACCCTTTATCATGATTGCTCCATCTTCAATCATTTGGTCACTTAAAACTATATTTTTAGCCTTAATTATCATGGCTTCCTCCTAAATATCTATTAAAATTAAATCAATTTTTATATTCCAAACCAAGTATCTAACTTGTATAATATCTTATTTTTCTATTTTTGCTTGACTTATGCCTATCTCAAGTGCTCTCAAGGTATCTTCATGCATCTTTTCTTTCTGAGTCTTGTCGTACCTTACAAAGTGAGAATACAGTATATCCAACATAACTAGAACTGGGAACTGTGGTGATATCAATTTTCCATGATTTAAATGCTTGAGAGAGGGCACCAAAACCACTTCATCACAATATTCCACTAGACTATCCCTCATTTGAGATGTAATCAAGACGGTCTTTGCATCATGCTTGTGGGACTCCCTTAGAAAATGTAATACTTCCTCAGTTTCACCACTTATACTTATTCCAAAGACAATGTTGTCACCATTTTGAAATACGCCCCTCATCTTCATCTGGTCTAAGTCCCTGATGGAGTCTATATTTACGCCTATCCTCATAAACCTTAGCTCCATCTCATTTGCCGCCAAGCCTGAACTTCCCTTTCCACAAACATAGACCTGTCTGGCCTTGTTCAAATAATCGCTTATCCTCATTATCTGGTCTTCATCTAATAAACTGTAGGTCTTGTTCAAAAGCTCTTGGTAAGTATTTAGTATAGTCATTACATTGCTCGTAATAGTGTCTACCTTTTCAACAAAGCCTTCCTTGTACTGATATATAAATTCCCTGTATCCACTATAGCCACACTTTTTGGCAAATCTCGACAGGGATGCCTCTGATACAAATAGCCTTTGAGCTATCGTCTTTCCTGACAGGTCTTGACTCTCCTTATTGTGAATAAAGAAATCAGCAATATTCTTTTCTACAGTGGTAAAGTTCTCATATTTTGATTCAATTGTCGTAATTGCTGACTTAACATAATATCCCATAATTCTATATACCCTTCCTAGCCGTGGATAGATACAAAATTGTAATATGCCCCTAGCATACCTGCATCATTGCCATGACTTGCAAATTCTATTCGTGTTTGACTAGCTATACTATCTATCAAGTACTTGTTTAGGGCTGCCTCAATTCTTGGCCTCAGATAATCTTCTTGGGCCATTATGCCTCCTCCCAAGACTACAATCTCCGGATTTATTACATAGGCAATATTGGCTATACCCTGACCAAGCACCTGGCACATATCATCTATAGCACCTATACAAACACTATCTCCCGACTTGGCTGCCTCAAAAATTGCATATCCGTTCCAATCTGACTCCGGTTGACCCTTTAAACTAGCAACTGTCTTTGTCAGAGTCCTAGCTGAAGCCAGGCTCTGAAAATCACTGTCGCCCATATTTAGGTATCCAACCTCACAAGCACTACCAGAGAAACCTCTCAGGACCCTACCGTCTATTATTATGCATCCACCTATGCCTGTTCCAATTGTCAACATTAGGGCTAGACTGGCTCCCTTTGATGCTCCAGCCATATATTCAGCTAGGCCAGCACACTTTACATCATTTTCAACCTCACAAGCTAGATTAAATTTATCTCTTATTGCTTTCTTAAAATTAGTTCCCTTGTAGTTTGGTATCAGAGGGGCTGAGTAAAAAATTTCACCCTTGTCCCTATCTACCATTCCAGCCGTTGATATGCATACTCCAACTATATCCTGCCCCTGGTCATTAAGGTAGCCTTGAGTTATGTCTAATACCTTGTCCAATATTGCAGGACCTCCCTTGTAGGCCTCAGTGTCCATAGACTTCTTAGATAAAATCTCTCCACCCTGGCCTATTAGACCGTACTTGATGGCAGTACCACCTATATCTATACTAATATATTTTTTCATAAATTACTCCTTTATTAGATATCATAATCCATATATACACAAAGAGAGCATATGTAAGTAAATACATTCTGCCCTCTTATTATACACTATTTAATAATTATATTTGCACCTTAAAGATTGCTTTTTTTATTTTTTCTGGACCGTCTACAGCTACAGCAGTCCTATGACCATCGCTTGGGTAACAAATCAAAAAGTCTCCAGCCTTCAATATCACAGAAGAATTCTTATCACCATCCATAGGTAGGAAGTCATCCTCATCTACAAAATCTTTCAAAGACATATTCTGTATAAAATTAAGGTCTATCTGTTCACTTCCATCAAGCATTAGATGTAGGTCTAGATACTTCTTGTGGGCCTCCCAAAAACGTTCTTGAGCACTTGTAGTTGTGTACTCTACAATATTTACAAACAACTTCTGTCCATCTATTTCATAGCTACCCTTTTCATATGAAAGAAGATCATGACTATTTGCATACTCAAGGCACTTTTTGATACCATCTTCTAGGTATTCAAATTCTTTCTTATTTTCTATATTTCCGAAAATCATGCCAAACCTCCTTAATCCCTATAAATAGTAGTGTTAGCAGGTGGAAGCTCGTCGTCTCCCTTAATCTTTCTCCAAGCTATACTTGCTATTAGACCTACAACTAGTGAAACTGCTATAGATATAATAGAGTATGACCAGAATGATACCTTAGCTGGGTCTACAAAGTACTTGATATATATCATTACTCCAGACGAAGCTATAAAGGCTAGTGTCGCTCCAAACTTGTTGGCAACCTTAGTGAAGGCACCTAGTATAAATGTTCCAACTAATATACCAAGAACTAGTCCCATAAATCCATTGAACCACTCATAGGCTGACTTGACACCTCCGTTGGCCAATACCATAGCTATCACTATAGCAAATATACCAACTAGAAGAGATACCCTCTGACCTATCTTTGTCTGCTTTTCAAAACTTAACTCACTCTTGTTAATACGAGCCTGAATATCAAGAGTCCAGCTTGATGCTACAGAGTTAAGACCTGTAGAAAGAGTTGACTGAGCTGCTGCATATATTGCCGCCAACAACAAACCTGTAATACCAACTGGCAACTGGAAGGCTATCCATGAAGCAAATATCTGGTCCTGCTGGGCTGCTGGTGGTAGTGGATTGCCCTGTACCTGATAGAATACGTACAAACCTGTACCTATTAGGTAAAATACAGTCGCTATAAATATTGATAGACAACCATTGGCTACCATCATCTTGTTTAATTTCTTTGTATCAGTAGTAGTTGTAAAACGCTGAACTATATCCTGGCTAGACACATATGATCCCATAGTATTTAGACCTGCACCAAGTATCAACAAGAATACACTATCTCTCAATATATTGGCATCAAATATAGGCTGGTCTGGAGATAGGAACTTGCTACCACTTCCAAGCTGTTCAAATATAGCTGGTAGGCCTCCATTAATATGAGCCACTAAAAATACTAGACCAAATGTTACACCTATTAACAATACTGATCCCTGAATAAAGTCTGTCCAAAGTACTGACTTTAGTCCACCTGTATATGAATAAATAATTGCTATAATACCCATTATAATAATCAGGATATTTACATTTACGCCCATCAACTTAGATAGTACCATACATGGTAGGTACATGATTATTGACATACGACCAACCTGGTAAACTATAAACATTATAGCTCCTAGTATACGTAGACCCTTACTCCTGAAACGAATTTCAAGATAGTGGTAGGCTGTATCTATACCCAACTTACTATATATAGGTAAAAAGAACCTAATAGTAAACGGTATAGCTATCAACATACCCAACTGGGCAAACCACATAATCCATGTTCCTGCATACGAGTTACCTGCTAGCGACAAGAATGATATAGGACTCAATAGTGTCGCAAAAATTGAAACTGATGTTACCCACCAAGGAACTGTACCGTCACCCTTGAAGTATTCCTTACCCTTCATTTCCTTCTTTGAGAAATGAAGGCCTGCATATAAGACTGCTGCTAGATAAACAATCAGTATTATTAAATCTATGGTTGTAAAACCTTGCATATATATTCCTCCTGTGATTCTATCAAATAATTATAAATTTCTATCTAAGCTATATCTTAAAGATACTTTGCCTTAGCATCTCTAATCATCTTGGCTGCCTCTTCAACAATAGCCTTGTCGCTGTCTATTAGGCTGGCTAGAGGTCTTCTAACACTACCTATTTCAAGGCCTTCATTAATACTCAAGATAGCCTTTATTACAGCGTACATATTACCATGAGCTGAACACATCTTGTAGATAACTTCATTGGCATCATACTGGATTTCCCTAGCTATATCGAACTTGCCTGCTCTTACATATTCATCCATCTTTAGGAATAATTCTGGCATTACACCATATGTTCCACCAATTCCACCTTCTGCACCTATTACTCTACCGGATATAAACTGTTCATCTGGACCGTTGAATATAATATAATCCTCACCAGCTGCCTGCTTGAACATCTGTATATCCTGAACTGGCATAGAAGAATTCTTGACACCTATAACCCTAGGATTTTTTCTCATCTCTGCAAATAGCCCCTGAGTCAAGGCAACACCTGCTAGCTGAGGTATATTGTATATTACGAAATCAGTATTTGGAGCTGCATCAGATATATCATTCCAATACTGGGCAATCGCATACTCAGGTAGTCTAAAATAAATTGGTGGTATAGCTGCTATAGCATCTACTCCTAGGCTTTCTGCATGCTTGGCTAATTCCTGACTGTCCTTTGTATTGTTGCAGGCAACATGTGCAATTACTGTTAACTTACCCTTGGCAACCTTCATAACATTTTCCAAAACAATCTTCTTGTCTTCAACGCTCTGGTAGATACACTCACCAGAAGATCCATTTACATATACTCCCTTAACACCCTTTTTCACAAAGTATTCAGTTAGGGCCTGAACTCTCTCTGGGCTGATATTTCCTTCTTCATCATAACAAGCATAAAATGCTGGTATTACTCCCTTATACTTTTCAAGATTTTTCATAACTACGTTTTCCTCTCCTTTAAATAATATTTAATATAAGTCAACAATTTTTTTATTTATTCATTGCATCAACAAAATTCTTTGTTATAACCTGTGGTCTTGTTATTATGGAACCAACAACTACACTGTAGGCACCCAACTCTATTACTCGTCTCGCCTTTTCAGGTGTATTTATATTACCTTCTGCTATAACCTTATGTTCTACCTTTTCAACTATCTTTCTCAATATTTCAAAGTCGTTAGCTTCAATCTTGTCACCCTGACTCTGTCTTGTATAGCCAACCATTGTAGTTCCTATAAAATCGAACCCCAATTTGTCAGCGTATATAGCCTCCTCAACAGTTGAACAATCTGCCATAAGAAGCTGGTTAGGATATTTTTCCTTTACTTCCCTGAAAAAATCATCTAAGGACTTGTTGCCTGGTCTCATAGCTGGACTGGCATCCATTGCTATTATCTCTGGTTCTACCTCCATCAATTCATCTACTTCCTTAATTGTTGGAGTAATATATATTTCACTATCTTCATAGTCCCTCTTCACAATTCCTATAATTGGCAAGTCAACCTGAGCCTGAATTTCTTTTATATCTTCCTTAGTATTTGCACGTATACCGGCAGCTCCACCTTCCTTTGCTGCCCTTGCCATCCTACCCATTATAAATGAAGAATGTAGTGGCTCATGAGCTAGAGCCTGACAGGATACAATCAACTTTCCTTTTATACTCTCAATCTTATCGTCCATTATTTCATATCCTCCTTTATGACTTCATTATATACGTCTGTGATTTTAATTTCAATATCATCAGTATATTTTGAAACTTCTTTCTAAATTTTTTTAAAAAATCACACATTCTCCCTTATATTGAATACATTTTCCTGATACAATTGAAAGTAACTACAAAATAATCTGATTGTCTTGAAATAATCCCTTATATTGCTATACTTTTACTTATAGAAATTATTCGCAAGAAAAAATTAAAAGATTATATTTATTATGGAAAGGATTTTAGTATGATAATTTACAAAGTTGAAAATTATGAAGAAATGAGCAAAAAGGCTGCTAGCATTATAGCTTCACAGATTATAATGAAACCAGACTGTGTGCTAGGACTAGCTACAGGGTCATCTCCTGTCGGAACATACAAAAGATTAATAGACCTATATAAAGAAGGCTATGTTGATTTCTCAAGAGTAACTAGCATAAACCTGGACGAATATAAGGGACTCGAGCCTACTAATGATCAAAGTTATCGTTATTTTATGAATACCAACCTATTCAATCATGTAAATATCAAAAAAGAGTCTACATTTGTTCCTGATGGCTTGGAATTAGATTCTGACAAGGCATGCCGTGAATACGAAGAAATGATAGAATCTTATGGTGGAACAGACCTTCAGTTATTAGGTATAGGACGTAATGGACATATTGGTTTTAACGAGCCTGGTCCTGTATTTGTAAGAGATACTCACTGTGAAGACCTTACTCAGAGCACAATCGATGCCAACAAGAGGTTCTTCGCTAAAGATGAAGATGTGCCTCACCAGGCCTACAGCATGGGTATTGGTAGTATTATGAAAGCTAAAAAAATACTTTTGATTGCTTACGGTAAAGACAAGGCAGAGGCAATTGCTAAAACTATAAATGGTCCAATTACTCCTAAAGTTCCCGCTTCCATTTTACAGCTACACAATGATGTGACTATAGTGGCAGACAAGGAAGCCCTTAGTATGATATAGACTAGTAGGACACACATAGTAGGACACACAAAAAAGCCTCCCCCCAACAAAAGGCTACAGACAAAACATTATATTTTGGTTCTATAATATATAGCGTTGATGGTAACAAAAATGCTT
>NZ_JRNB01000013.1 GCF_000758885.1 Peptostreptococcus sp. MV1
AATTTAATAGATTTTATTGATTTAAATTATCACCAACGTTATTTGACATAGAGCCGTTTTTATTCAGTTGTACAAATTGATTATACAATCAACCCCTATTTTTAGTTTAATATATTGAATTATCTGTGCACAATATTTAATATCGTATTTACTTTACTTTAATAGAATTTATTATCTTATTTATAAATGAATATGCAATAATCCCCGAAAAAATAACTAGCATAACATATAAAATTATATTTTTGGAAGGTACCATAAATGACATACTAGTATTTAACCCCTTTAGTATTGCTCTATCTTTCCAAAATTTATAAAACCTAAATGCATCAAATGTACTATACAAAATACCGACTAATACTCCTGGAATTGTTAATACTAATATTTCACATATATATATTTTCTTTATCTTCTTTCTTTTTCCTCCTAATGCATTAAATATGCTATAAACATTATAATTTCTTATAAAACTTACAATCAAACCTATAATAATATTTACACTAGACATTAATAATAGGAAATATGATATTGTAATTTTTCTTACTTTAAAGCTATCCACTAGCTTATTGGCTTCATTGAACGCCTCACTTTGTGTTTTTATTCCCATATAAGGATTTCTATTACCAATTTTTTTCTCTATTTCACTCTTTACAGTATCTACACTTTTTTTATTACTTAAAGAAATATATATATTATCAGTCGTATTTCTTCCCACTAGTTTGTCAAAATCTGTATCTGAAAATATTATATCTGGTATTGTTTGTTCCGTATTCGAGTATATATACCACTGTTTACTTAAGAATCCGGCTATTTTTACTTTATGATCTTTAAACTTCATATCACCATTTTTCTCATAATATGGCAGAGATACCTCTATAATATCACCTTGTTTTAAACCTTTTATAACGTCTTGATTTTTATGGTCTATTATAGAATAGAATTGATTATAAATTAGTACATTCGGTATATCGTTTCCAGATTTTATTTTTATATTATCCTTTATAAATTTATTATCAACCAAAAATTTTCCCATCGCATTATTATCAAAAGATAATACATTAAAACGTAGTCCTTTTGTTTCATTATCCTTTATCATCTGTTGTTGTTTATATTTCGTAGTTAATTGACTAGTATTTAGATATTCATATCCATCTTCATGTTGAACCTTATAAATTTCTTTTATTCCATTTAAGGAAGATAGATTGTTTATTTTACATTCTTCAAGAGCTACTATATCTTTTTTTACATTAAGATCTCTATATATATTTAAATCTACTTTTTCATAAAAAGCCAATTCATTATTAGTAACTCCCGCAGGAACATTATTATTATAATAATTAACTAGATACATATATCCTGAAAAAGCTAATATTATTGTATTCGATATGACAAATAACTTTTCACTTAATATATTATTTATTAAAATTTTATTCTCTAGCTTTTTAATATTAAATTCTTTAATAAATCTACTAGAATAATCTTTACTTATATTGTATTGTTCTATTGGAGTTTTAGAAAATATTCCTTTACACGAATATATTGTTGTAGCTAAATATATTATAAAAAGTGGATATATAACTTTAATAAATAACTTTATATCTAATAATAAATTTGCTTTTCTTGAATTTATCAAAGAGCCAGTAAAGTCAAATTCGTTAATTAAAATTTTGCTCATAAATATACTCACTATATAAGCTAGAAAACATGATACTAAATATACTATAAGGCTTTTTAATATTTCTATTAATATTGTTTTTTTCTTTGAGCACCCTAGTAATCGAATTAAACCTTGTCTTCTAGATGCCTCTATTGAGTTTAAAATAGAGATATTCAATATAATGATTCCTGCAATTAATATTGTAACTTTATCTGTATTAGTAAAAGTCGAAGATGTTGCTATTTGCTCATTTAAATCATTATACATACTATTTGGCACAATATGATCACTACTTGAATTTATATTATAACTTAACTCCGCAGATTTACTAATTGGATTAACTCCTGGTTTATATATTATTGTACCGTTATAACTCAAATTTTCATTATTTATTATTTTATTAAACTCATTATTACTACTTATAAATATATCTTGATATTTGTATAAATTTTCTATTATGCTCGGATAAACATAATCACCTACTACTTTAGAATTTATACTATAATTTACATATTCTTTTTTTCCTTCTTTAGATTCAATTATTTTGTTTCCTCTAATGTTTATTACTTCATTTAGTTTAATATTATATTTTTGTAGTATACTTTTTTCTAATATAATCTCATTTTGATTAATAGGCATTCTACCATCTTCTAGTCTAAGATTAAAATTTTCAAAGTATTCCTCGTTAAATTCTAGTATATTTTCTGAAATTCTATTTTTTATATAGGCATTACCATAGCTTTTAGTTATACTCATTGATTTTATACTTTTTTCATCTTTTATTAATTTTAATTGTGATTTATTTACATCAAAAAACTCGGCTTGCGCTTTGGTTGTGTTATTTTCTATAATTTTTTTAACATAAGAAGATTGACTATATTGAGCAGTCAAACTAGAAAAAACAACACATATCATAAAAGATATAATTACTATAGTTGGCAAACTATCTTTATAATCTTTTAAAATAGAATTAAAAATTAGTTTTCTCACGACTACTTCCTCCTATATAAAAAGTTTTTCAATTCTTTCTTTCATAACATTACACAATTCGTTAATATCATGATTTTTTCTAGCTATTATAAAGTCGGTTGATTGTATAATCAACCATTTATTTTTATTCTGTATCTATCCCAAAATATTTCAAGTAGACCCCAAACCTATCTTGGGCAGTCAAACAAGTATCCCTCAAATAGCCTTTTTCTCTAGGCCATTCCTTAATACCCCTATAATAAAATAACTTTAAATCATCACTGATTATAAAGGGTACAATATCATTAGCCAGACATTCCTTCAAGAGAATTAATCTTCCTATCCTGCCATTGCCATCTTGAAAAGGATGAATTCTTTCAAATCTTACATGGAAATCTAGTATATCGTCCAAACTTTTATTGTTCAAGGAGTTGTACTTATCTATAAGAACCTTCATATCCCCTGAAACATTGTCTGGAAGGCTGGTTTCATTACCCCCTACCTCATTGGCTAGTTTCTTATAATCGCCAACGGCAAACCAATCCAGGCGTGAATCACTTGTCCCATTCTTTAATACACGATGTAGGTTCTTGATAAATGCCTCTGACAGCTTATTTTCTGCCTCTTCTATAACCATATCAATGCACCTAAAATGATTTGCTGTTTCTACAATGTCATCGACTTTGATGGCCCTATCATCTATACCAATGGTATTAGTCTCAAAAATATACCTAGTCTGGTCATGCGTCAACATAGAACCTTCCATATGATTAGAATTATAGGTCATTTCAATCTGTAGCTTGTGGTAGATCCTACCAGGAATACTATGGTCTTTTTCTTGTCTTAAAATATTTAAAAGACTATCCATGATACTACCTCAATTCGGCTCCAAGTCTTACCTTTAGCTGAGCTAGTATCTTGTCGTGTACAGCTACCACATCATCATCTGTAAGAGTCTTCTCCAAGCTCCTGTATACGATTGAATATGCAACTGACTTGTATCCCTGACCTATCTGGTCTCCCTTGTATACGTCAAACAGCCTACAAGCCTCTACCAGACCTCCAGCATTGTCCATGATTACCTCTTCTATAGATGCTACCTCAACTTTGTCCTCAACCACTAGGGCTATATCCCTAGTAATGGCTGGATACTTAGGCAGTGACTTGAAGATTATAGTATCGTTGGCTAGACTGTATACAGTATCTAAGTCTATTTCAGCTATATATACCCTCTTGCCTATACCATAGTTAGATAATACCTGAGGATGGACTTCACCTATTGTACCTAGATACTTGTTATCACATAGGATGTCTGCACACCTACCTGGGTGGAAGGATGTATTTTCTCCATCTGCTATGTATTTATGTCCGCCTAGACCCACTCTTTCAAATATCTTTTCAACTAGACCCTTCAATACGAAGAAGTCTACATCGTCACCGTACATTCCTATACAGATCCTAGTTTCTTCAACTCCTGCCATATCGTCTGGAGTAAATACGTGACCACATTCAAATGTTGCTGCCTGGTCTATATTACGAGATGCGTTAGTGTATAGAACATCTAGCATATTTGGGATTAGGGTAGTTCTCATTATAGATGTATCTTCTCCCAGTGGATTTATAAGCTTGACTACATCCCTTAATTTTGAATCCTGAGAAACCCTAATCTTGTCTAGACCCTTAGGGCTGACAAAAGAGTATGTCAATATTTCATATAGGCCACAAGCTATAGCTGTGTCCTTTACTTTTTCTAAATACTTTTGCTTGTCAGTTTTTACACCTGCTGTTGAGTTACCCTGTAGCTGGACGGATGGTATATTTTCAAATCCATATATCCTTGCTATTTCTTCAAATATATCCGCTTCTTGCTCTATATCTAGTCTGAAGCTTGGTACCTCTAGGATTAATTCATCTTCTGATACTAGGTTACACTTGAACTCTAGTTCTTCAAGTATTGAACAGAACTTATCCATAGGTATGTCTACACCTACTCTGGCGTTTATCCTTCTTGGACTAACTGTGATTGTCTGGACTGGTTTTACCTGTGGGTATACATCCACCTTGCCCTTCATTACCTTACCAGCACCTAGGGCCTCAACTAACTGGGCTGCTCTCTCTAGGGCTAATTCAGCATTGTCTAGGGAAACTCCCTTTTCAAATCTTGAAGATGCCTCTGACCTTAGGCCTAGTTTCTTTGATGACTTTCTTATGTTTTCACGGTTAAATACGGCAGATTCAAACATAATTTCTACTGTATCGTCCTTTATTCCTGAATCTAGTCCACCCATAATACCTGCTATACCTAGGTTCTTTTCTCCATTTGTAATCATCAACATTTCTGAATCAAGCTTTCTTTCCTGCTCATCAAGTGTAGTAAATACTTGGCCTTCCTTGGCATTTTTAACTACTATCTTGTTGTTACCTATTTCTCTCATATCAAAGGCGTGCATAGGCTGGCCCATCTCCAACATTACAAAATTGGTGATATCGACTATGTTGTTGATAGGTCTTACACCTGCTTCAATCAACTTTCTCTGCATCCAATATGGTGATTTTTCTATCTTAACATCAGTAATCCTTCTAGCTAGGTACCTATAGCATAGATCTGGGTTTTCAATCTGGATGTCAACATCAATTGCCTTGTCTGACTCTTCTTTTACACTTATCTCTGGATACTTTGTCTTAGTTCCTAGGGTTACAGCTGCCTCCCTAGCTATACCAATCATACACCTACAGTCTGGTCTATTTGATGTCAACTCAAAGTCTATAACAGCGTCATTTAAGCCTAGGACTTCCTTGATATCCATACCTGGAGTGTATGAATCTTCCATATCCAATAGGTAGATTCCATTTTTCTTATAGTCTTCAACGAACTTTTCGTCTATTCCTAGCTCCTTGCAAGAGCACATCATACCATTTGACTCTACACCTCTTAGCTTACCTTTTTTAATTGATAGGCCGCCAGATAACTTTGAACCATGAAGGGCAAGTGGTATATAGTCTCCTTCAGATACATTTTTTGCAGCTGTAACAATCTGTATAGGCTGATCCTGACCAACATCTACCTGAGTCACTACCAGCTTGTCTGCATCTGGATGATCCTCTATCTTCAAAATCTTGCCTACCACTACATTTGATATTTCCTGACCATAATACTCTACTGTTTCAGTCTTAGTACCTGTCATGGTCATCTTGTCACCAAATGTCTGGGCATCAAGGTCTATATCAACATAATCTCTTAACCATTTTAATGAAACTAACATATTATACTACCTCCTAATTAGAACTGGTCCAAGAACCTAACATCATTTTCAAACATAAGTCTGATATCATCGATTCCATACTTCAACATACCTAGTCTTTCAACTCCCATACCTGCAGCAAAGCCTGAGTAGACATCTGGATCTATACCGCAATTTCTAAGTACATTTGGATGAACCATACCTGCTCCCAATATTTCTATCCAACCTTCACCCTTACATACCGGGCAACCTGAGCCTCCGCACTTGAAGCATGAAACGTCTATCTCTGCACTCGGCTCAGTAAATGGGAAGTTATGTGGTCTAAACTTTGTCTTTGTATCAGGACCAAATAGCTTCTTTACAAAAGTCTCCATAGTTCCCTTAAACTCTGTAAATGTAATGTTCTTGCCCACTACCAAGACCTCTATCTGGTGGAACATTGGTGAGTGAGTAGCATCTGGACTATCACTTCTAAAGCACCTACCTGGTACTATTATCTTTAGGGGAAGGTCATTGTTCTTGACTGCCTCTTCCATTGTCCTAACCTGAACTGGAGATGTCTGAGTTCTTAGAAGTATATCTTCAGTAATATAGAAGGTATCCGTCATATCCCTAGATGGGTGGTCCTTTGGTGCATTTAGGGCATCGAAGTTATTCCTAACTGTCTCTATCTCTGGTCCCTCTGCTATAGAGAAGCCCATACCCATAAATATTTCAGTAACCTCGTCTACCATCTTGCTGATGATATGCTTCTTTCCTACCTTAAATTCCTTACCTGGCATAGTTACGTCTATCTTTTCTGTTTCCAGCTTTTTCTCAAGCATGGCAGACTTGATATTTTCCTTTTTCTCAGTAATAGAGGATGTGATCATTTCCCTGACCTCATTTCCTAACTTACCTATTACTGGTCTCTCCTCTGCTGACAGCTTGCCCATTTCCTTTAGTATCTTAGTTAACTCACCCTTTTTACCAAGTAGGTCAACCCTTAATTTCTCAACTTCTTCCAAGTTTCCAGCTGACTTTATCTGTTCTTCAGCCAACTTTCTAAGACTTTTTAATTTTTCCTGCATGACTAATCTTCCTTTCATATATTTTTAAACATAAAAAAGACCTTCCATCCATAGGGACGAAAGGTCTGAAATCGCGGTACCACCCTAATAGTCTGTGAATATACCACAAACCACCTCAAAAATTTAACGCACATCACGTTCCAACCTACTCTTAGTTCAGCTGGACTGCTCCGGAGCGAACTTCAATCGATAGGGCAAATAGTTTTTCACCAACCAACTACTCTCTGACTTGCATCTACCAGTCTACTTTTCTCCTTCAAAGCATTTACTTATATTCTTGTTAATAAATCTAATTTTATCAGACTATTTGAAAAAATTCAAGCTTTTGATGGACTTTGACAGTGTCAAGTTTTTATGGACTTTTTTATTACAACTAACTCCCTAAAATATT
>NZ_JRNB01000014.1 GCF_000758885.1 Peptostreptococcus sp. MV1
ACGGCACGCTCCGTGGTGTGAGAGGGAGGAGAAAGTCCTCCCTACTCGATTGAAATAAATATGCTATATTATTACAAAAATATGCCTATAAATATAGAAAATACAATAATATATGATATAATATTTATGAAAAAGTTGTGTTTTTAGCCTAGTTTAGCTAGCTAAACTGGACTTGTATTTATAGTAGGGGTCAAATAATGACACAAAATAGTAAGTTAAAAGGAGAAGTTCTATGACAATGCTTAACAAAAAGACAATTGAAGACATCGATGTAAGAGGAAAGAAGTGCTTGGTTAGATGCGATTTTAATGTGCCTCTAAAGGACGGAAAAATAACTGATGAAAATAGACTAGTTGGGGCTATGCCTACAATAAAGTACCTAATAGAAAACAGAGCGAAGGTTATACTTTGCTCGCATTTGGGCAAGCCAAAGGGAGAGGCCAAGCAAGAACTATCACTTGCACCTGTTGCAGCTAGATTGTCTGAAATGCTAGGCCAGGAAGTAGTATTTGCTGCTGATCTCAACGTAGTAGGTGAAAATGCCAAGAAGGCAGTTGACCAGATGAAGGATGGAGACGTAGTTTTACTAGAAAATACTAGATATAGAAAAGAAGAAACAAAGAATGAAGAAGGATACTCAAAAGAATTGGCATCTCTAGCTGAAGTATTTGTAAATGATGCCTTCGGTACTGCCCATAGAGCTCATTGTTCAACAGTAGGTGCAGGCCAGTTCTTGGAAGAAAGAGTATGTGGCTACCTAATCCAGAAGGAATTGGACTTCCTTGGTTCAGCAGTTGAAAACCCAGTTAGACCTTTCCTTGCTATCCTAGGTGGAGCCAAGGTTAGTGACAAGCTAGGCGTAATCAATAACTTACTAGAAAAGGTAGACACATTGATTATAGGCGGAGGTATGGCCTATACATTTATCAAGGCCTTAGGTCATGAAATAGGGACATCTCTTCTAGAAGAAGACAAGGTAGCTTATGCCAAGGAAATGATGGACAAGGCCCAGGCCAAGGGAGTGAAATTGTTACTACCTGTAGATGTAGTCTATGCTGATAAGTTTGCAGAAGACGCCCAGCCTCATATAACTGAAGGTAGGGATATACCAGCTGACTGTATGGGTCTAGATATAGGACCAAAGACTAGAGAATTATTTGCAGCTGCTGTTAAGGAATCAAAGACAGTAGTATGGAATGGACCAATGGGTGTATTCGAATTTGAAAACTTTGCAAATGGTACTAAGGCAATTGCCCAGGCCATGGCTGATGTAGATGCTACTACAATTATAGGTGGTGGAGATTCAGCTGCTGCAGTAAACCAGATGGGATTTGGTGACAAGATGAGCCATATATCAACCGGTGGTGGAGCATCACTTAAGTTCCTTGAAGGTAAGGAATTACCAGGTATAGTAGCCCTAGACAACAAATAAGATAAAAGATAATAAGGAGATAGATATGAGAAAGCCAATAATCGCTGGTAACTGGAAAATGAACAAGACAATTAAAGAAGGTCTTAAATTTATTGAAGAAGTAAAGGGACAGACTCAAGGGGATGTAGAAGTTCTAATCTGTGCGCCATTCACCCTATTAAAGGATTTGAAGGCAGCAACTAAGGGTACAAATATAAAAGTAGGTGCTCAGAATATGCACTATGAGAACTCAGGTGCCTTTACTGGTGAAGTAGCCCCAGCCAACCTAGTAGAAATAGAGATGGACTATGTAATCATAGGCCACTCTGAAAGAAGAGAATACTACGGTGAAACTGATGAGACTTGTAACAAGAAGGTCTTAAAGGCTATAGAAGTAGGTATTAACCCAATTCTTTGCTGTGGTGAAACACTTGAAGAGAGAGAAGCTGACAAGACTATGGACAAGGTAAAGGGCCAGATAGTGGCAGGTCTAGCCGATGTAAAGGCAGAAGACCTAGCAAAAGTAGTAATAGCATATGAGCCAATTTGGGCTATAGGTACAGGTAAGACTGCTACGGCTGACCAGGCAAATGAAGTAATTGCCTACATTAGACAGGTAGTAAGAGATATATACGGAGACCTAGCTGACCAGGTAAGGATCCAGTATGGTGGAAGTGTAAAGCCAGCTAATGTTGCAGAAATAATGGGTCAGTCTGATATAGATGGTGCCCTAGTAGGTGGTGCATCACTTAAGCCAGCAGACTTCCTAGGATTGTTGAAGTTTTAATAGATAAGAAGGTAATAATTATGAAAAAACCAGTAGTATTAACAATAATGGATGGTTTTGGATATACACCCAATATGGAAGGAAATGCCATAGCATTGGCAGGGACTCCCCACCTAGACGCTATATCTGAAAAATACCCTCATACCCTAATTGAGGCTAGTGGATTAGATGTAGGTCTTCCAAGAGGCCAGATGGGTAATTCTGAGGTTGGACACACTAATATAGGTGCTGGTAGGGTAGTATACCAAGACCTAACAAGGGTAACTAAGGCCATAGAAGATGGAGATTTCTTTGAAAATCCAGCCTTGGTTGCAGCAATGGAAAATGCCAAGGACAAGAGCCTACATATATTAGGCCTACTGTCTGACGGTGGTGTCCATTCGCATATAGACCACCTAAAGGCCCTATTAGATATGGCCAAAAGAAATAGTTTAACAAGGGTATATGTTCATGCATTTACAGATGGTAGAGATACAGACCCTCAGAGTGCAATCGACTATGTGGGTCAGATAGAAGACTATATGAAAGGACTTGGACTAGGTAGGTTTGCCAGTGTATCTGGTAGATACTATGCCATGGACAGGGACCAGAGATGGGAAAGAGTGGAAGTAGCCTACAAGGCCATAGTTGAAGGACAGGGACCAAGGGCCAAGTCAGCTTCAGAGTGTGTTCAGGCTTCATACGCTTCAGATGTAAATGATGAATTTATAGTGCCGACAGTAATTGAGGGGCCAGATGGTTCTATAGGGAATATCAAGGCTGATGACTCAGTAGTATTTTTCAACTTTAGACCAGACAGGGCAAGAGAAATCACAAGAGCTATAGTAGATGTAGATTTTACAGGCTTTGAAAGAGACTTGGTTCCAACTAAGTTTGTATGTATGACTACATATGATGTTACAATTCAGGGTGTCCAGGTAGCCTTTGGACCTCAGGATATAATAAATACTCTAGGCCAGTACTTATCAGATAGGGGAATGAAGCAGTTGAGGGCGGCAGAAACTGAAAAGTATGCCCACGTTACATTCTTCTTCAATGGTGGTATAGAGAAGCCTTATGAAGGTGAAGATAGAATATTGATACCTTCTCCAAAGGTGGCTACATATGATATGCAGCCGGAAATGTCTGCCTATGACTTGCTTGACAAGCTGTTGGCAGCCTTGGATGAAGACAAGTATGACCTAATCGTTGTAAACTTTGCCAACCCAGACATGGTAGGACATACTGGTAGCATAGATGCGACTATGAAGGCAATAAAGACTGTTGACAAGTGCGTTGGCAGGTTATTTGAAAAGGTAATTAGCCTTGGTGGTAGTGGTATAATCACTGCCGATCACGGTAATGCTGAGCTAATGGTAGACCTAGAAACAGGTAGACCTATTACATCACATTCAACAAACCCAGTTCCATTTATAGTGGTAGGGGATGAATTTAAGGGAAGAGACCTATTGACAGATGGTAGACTGTCAGATATAGCTCCAACCTTGTTGGCCATGCTAAAGATGGACCAGCCAGAAGAAATGACAGGTCATTCATTGATTAAATAATTCGTACAATATATATTTTAAAGAAACTTTTACAAATTTACCCATCAATTTATTTGTAATAAAAACAAAAAGTAACGAATATTTAGGTAAAAATTAAGTGATCGATTTATAGTTTGTGATATAATATTAGTGATAAAAATTATAAGCAATTTGAGAACGAGAGGAGAAAGAATATGTCAGCTATTGAATTAGTTTATGCAAGAGAAGTTCTAGATTCAAGAGGTAACCCTACAGTAGAGGTAGAGGTAGTATTAGAAAGTGGAGCCCTAGGTAGAGCTATAGTACCATCAGGTGCATCTACAGGTGCTTTCGAAGCAGTAGAATTAAGGGACGGAGATAAGGGAAGATACATCGGTAAGGGTGTATTAAAGGCTGTTGACAATGTTAACGAAATAATAGCTCCAGAAGTTGAAGGCCTAGATGCTTTCGACCAGCCAGGAATAGATGGTCTAATGATAGAATTAGATGGAACTCCAAACAAGGGTAAGCTAGGAGCTAATGCTATACTAGGTGTATCACTAGCAGTAGCAAGAGCTGCAGCTGATGAATTGGGATTACCACTATTCCAGTACATAGGTGGAGTAAATGCTAAGCAGCTACCAGTTCCAATGATGAACATACTAAATGGCGGTGAGCATGCAGACAACAACGTAGACGTTCAGGAATTCATGATTCTACCAGTTGGTGCTGAATCTTTCGCTGAAGGCCTAAGAATGGGTGCAGAAGTATTCCACGCCCTAAAGAAGGTTCTTGCAGAAAAGGGACTAGCTTGTGGTGTAGGTGATGAAGGTGGATTCGCTCCAAACCTTGCTTCAAACAGAGAAGCTCTAGAATTAATCGTTGAAGCTATAAAGGCTGCTGGTCTAGAACCAGGTAAGGACGTAATGCTAGGTATGGACGTTGCTGCATCTGAAATGTACAATGAAGAAACTAAGAAGTACGAGCTAAAGGGAGAAGGCAAGGTTCTTTCTTCTGAAGAAATGATAGACCTATTTGAAGGTTGGGTAAATGAGTTCCCAATAATCACAATAGAAGACGGTCTAAATGAAGAAGACTGGGATGGTTGGAAGTTACTTACTGATAGACTTGGTAAGAGAATCCAGTTGGTTGGTGACGACCTATTCGTTACAAATACAGAACGACTAGAAAGAGGTATCGATTCTGGTGTAGCTAACTCAATCCTAATCAAGGTTAACCAGATAGGTACTCTAACTGAAACTCTTGACGCTATAGAAATGGCTAAGAGAGCTGGATATACAGCAGTTATATCTCATAGATCAGGTGAAACAGAAGATACTACTATAGCTGACATAGCTGTAGCTGTAAATGCTGGCCAGATCAAGACTGGTGCTCCATCAAGAACTGATAGAGTTGCTAAGTACAACCAGTTACTAAGAATCGAAGAAATTGTTGGTGAATCTGCTAGATACGAACAGTTGAGATCATTCTATAACCTAAGCAAGTAATCTGCTAGGATAAATATGAGTTTTAAGGGGTCTAATCTTAGGCCCCTTTTATATATAAATTATAAAAATTATCAAAAAGTCAAAGAAACCTTGTAATTAGGCTTAGCCTATGTTATAATTAATGATGGATTTTATGGAAAGATTATTTTTAAGGAGGACGTGATGTTAGGGAATATATTGATGGCTATACAGATTTTTTTGAGTGTAGTGATGATAATTGTAGTTTTACCACAACAGAGTAAGCAGAACCAGCCTCAGGTATTTATAGAAGATAGTTCTTCACAGGCCTATTTCAAACCAAAGGGTAAAGAAGCCTTTTTGAACAAGATGACAAAGATAGTTTCAGTGTTGTTTTTTATAAATGCAATAGCGCTTGTGATGGTAATGAAGTAGTTAATAGATAAGAAGATTGGTCGGCAGTGTCAATGGTTTGATGTTGCCGATATTTTTGTATAAAAATCGATATATATGTTATACTATAATTGAAATATTTTTGTTGACAAGGAGGTGTTGACAATGTTAGAGAATATAAAAGAAAATGTAATAAATTTGCTGATGGAACCGGCCTACAAGCCTATGAAAAAGGACGAATTGGCCCAGGTTTTTGTTGAAACTAAAGAAGATAGACAGGCATTTTTTCAGATGCTAGATGAGATGAAGGAGGCGGGAGACCTCTTTATAAATTCAAGAAATAAGGTGGGGAGCCTGGAAAATTTTGATATGAAGAGGGGTATATATAGGGCTACTAAGAGTAGGTTCGGCTTTGTGGTGACTGATGACTCTGAAGATGATATTTTTATTGACGGTGACTCTAGAAAGGGTGCCTTTAATGGAGACCAGGTCTTGGTCAAGATAACTAGGCCGGCCTATGGAAAAAACAAGGCTGAAGGAGTGGTTGTCAAGATACTAAACAGGGGCAATCAAGAACTAGTAGGCTTATTCCATGATAGCAAGTCATTTGGATTTGTGATAGTTGATGATAAGAAATTTGACCGAGATATATTTATACCCAGGACCTATTTTAGTGGGGCAAAAAATAATGACAAGGTAGTCTGCAGGATTACGGTATGGCCAGATGGAGACGATAAAAAGCCAGAGGGGAAGATAGTAGAGGTCTTGGGTCAAAAGGGCGATAGGTATGTTGAGATAGATTCGATTGTAAGGGCCCACGGTTTGGTAGAAGGCTTTAATCCCAAGGTCATCAACCAGGTGGAAAATATACCAGACTACGTGCTTGATGAAGAGATGGTAGGCAGGACTGACTTTAGGGATGACCTGATATACACTATAGATGGAGATGACTCCAAGGATTTTGACGATGCTATAGGTGTAGACTTGCTAGACAATGGAAACTATAAGCTAGGTGTCCATATAGCCGATGTAAGCCACTATGTGATAGAAAATTCTCCGCTCGACAGGGAGGCCTTAAAGAGGGCTACATCAGTCTACCTAGTAGAAAAGGTAATACCTATGCTACCAAAGAAGCTTTCAAATGGTATATGTTCACTAAATCCAATGGTAGATAGGTTGAGCCTATCATGTATCATGGAGGTTGAACCAAAAAATGGCAAGGTAGTCAAGTATGATATAGTCAAGTCTGTAATCAGGTCCAAGGCTAGATTGACCTACCATGAAGTAAGTGAAATATTGGAAAATAATGATTCTGACCTTATGGAAAAATACAGTGACTTCTTGACTAGTTTCAAGCATGCAGGTGACCTGGCTCAGATATTGAGAAAGAGAAGGTTTAAGAGGGGGGCAATTGACTTTGACTTCCCAGAAGCCAAGATAGAGTTAGATGAAAGAGGTATGCCGGTTGATATAGTCCCATATGAAAGAAGGACATCAAACAAGATGATTGAGGAATTTATGCTATTGGCCAATGAAACAATAGCAGAGCACTACTATTGGCTTAAGTTTCCATTTGTTTACAGGATACATGAGGAGCCAGACCCAGAAAAAATTATGAGTCTAAGAAACTTTGTTCAGGCTAGGGGATATAGTATGCGTACTGGTAGGTCAGAAGTGAGACCGGGTGACCTCCAGGATGTCCTAAACAAGATTGACGACAAGGAGACCAAGCAGGCTATAGGGACTATAATGCTGAGGTCCCTGAAACAGGCCAAGTATGCACCTAGTTGTGAGGGGCACTTTGGTCTAGCAGCCAAGTACTACTGTCACTTTACCTCACCTATCAGGAGATATCCTGACCTACAGATACACAGGATTATCAAGGAAAATATAGACGGATGTTTCAACGATAAGAGGAGGGCCCACTATGATTCCATACTTGAGGCTGTATCCAACCAGTCTTCAACTCAGGAGAGGAAGGCAGTGGATGCTGAAAGGGATGTGGATGACTACTATAAGGCAGTATACATGGAAGACAAGCTTGGGGAGAAATTTGTAGGCCACATATCTAGCATTACCAGCTTTGGTATGTTTGTGGAGTTGGACAATGGTATAGAAGGTCTAATAAGACTGTCATCACTAGAGGATATGTATGACTATGTAGAGAAGGCTAGTGTCTTGGTTGGCCAGAGAACAGGCAAGACCTTTATGTTGGGTCAGAAGGTTGAGGTTGAATTGGTCAATGTAAATGTAGATGCAAGAGAGATAGATTTTGAAATGATAGAGGGTGGTAACTAATGTCAGGTAAAAAAATACTGGCAACTAACAAGAAGGCTAGACACGACTATTTTATAGATGAGGTCTTTGAATGTGGTATAGAGCTAAAAGGAACTGAGGTCAAGTCGATTAGGCAGGGCAGGATCAACCTAAAGGAAGGGTATGCATCTGTAGATAACAGTGAGGTCTTCCTAAAACAGGTTCATATCAGTCCCTACGAGCAGGGAAATAGATACAACGTGGATCCACTAAGAACTAGGAAACTACTACTCCATAAGGCTGAAATTAGAAAACTGATAGGTGCTACAACTATAAAGGGATATTCTCTAGTTCCTATGAGTATGTATCTGAAAAATGGTAGAGTCAAGGTAGAACTAGGTCTTGCCAAGGGTAAGAAACTCTATGATAAGAGACAAGACCTTGCTAAAAAGGATGCTATGAGAAGGATAGAAAGAGAGTCTAAGGACAGGTATTAGAAACCTATAAAGATGATAAAATATGATGACATTTTATTTGCTACAAGATGAGCTTGAAAATTATAATATTTTATCTATTGGTAAGTAGGTCCCAATAAAATATTAAAAAAGGTGTTGACAAGACTAGTAAGAAACAATATAATAATACTCAACTAAATAAAGCCGATGATAAAGAGAGTAACTCAGATGAATTTTCAGCGAGTCGGAGCCTGGTGTGAGTCCGATATTGAAGTTTGAAGTGAAGAGAGCTTTTGAGGTTGTTACAGGAAATAATAGTATTGTAGCAGGTTTCCCGCCTTAAGGGTTTGAGAGGATAGTATATCTATCAATAGGAGTGGTAACGCGGAAATTTTTCGTCTCTTGGACTTTGTGTCCAAGAGACTTTTTTTATTATTTGCGATTCCGGATAGCAGATAGCTTTTCGCCCTATAATTTCTATTGCATAAACTATACTGTATTTTGTATTATTTATGATGATGGATATCCTATCAATAAGAGTGGTAACGCGGAAGTATTCGTCTCTTGGGCATTATGCCCAAGAGGCTTTTTTATTTGTTTAAAGGAGATGAGTATTGCCAAAATAAATGAAAAGCAGTATGAAAGAATTAAACTGATGGTATATACCTTAAAAATACAAATAATATATATGGATTAAAAAATATATGGCTTGAAAAGATAAGTTGAAATGACTTATATATAAGCTGAAATGGATAAATGGAGGAAAAATATGAAAAATATAGATAGTGTAGCAGTTAAAAAAGATAATGGAAGTCTAGAAAATAAACTAAAGGATACTAGCCTTAACAAGGTGGTTCTGGCCTATTCTGGTGGCTTGGACACATCGGTAATCATACCTTGGTTGAAGGAAAATTATGAAAACTGTGAGGTTATAGCAGTTTGTGGCGATGTAGGTCAGGGAGACGAGCTAGATATAGTATACGAAAAAGCCCTAAAAAGTGGGGCTAGCAAGTGCTATATAGTAGACTTGAAAAAGGATTTTGTAAAGGATTTTGTATGGCCAGTCATCAAGGCTGGTGCCAAGTACGAAGGAAAATATCTTTTGGGAACATCAGTTGCTAGACCCTTGATAGCCAAGGCCTTGGTAGATGTGGCTAAAAAGGAAGGAGCCCAGTATATATGTCATGGGGCTACAGGTAAGGGTAATGACCAAGTTAGGTTTGAGGTGTCAATAGCAGCCCTTAGCCAGGATACAAAGATAATAGCCCCATGGCGTGAGTGGGATATCAAGTCTCGTGAAGATGCCATAGACTATGCAAAAGAGCATGGCATAGAAGTACCAGTAACCAAGAAAAGACCTTATAGTATGGACAGGAATGTATTCCACCTTAGCCATGAGGGTGGGGACCTAGAAAATCCTGAAAACCAACCGATTGATGACCTTTGTCTCATATGTACAAGGCCAGAAGATGCACCTGACCAAGCAGAGTATGTAACTATCGACTTTGAAAAGGGCCAGCCAGTAACCATAAATGGTCAGATATTAGAGCCCCTAGCCCTACTTGAAAAGGCCAATGAAATCGGAGCCAAGCATGGTATTGGAATCTTGGACATGGTAGAAAATAGATTGGTAGGTATGAAGTCAAGAGGAGTATATGAAACACCAGGTGGAAGCCTACTGATGGAAGCCCATCAACTTTTGGAAAGCTTGACTCTGGACAGGGATACGGCATCTTTCAAGTCTCATATAGGGATTAGGTATGCTGAATTACTATATGATGGCCTATGGTATACACCGCTTAAGCAGGCCTTGGATGCCTTTATAGACTCAACACAGGCAACTTGTAGTGGTCAGGTCAAACTAAAACTATACAAGGGTAACTGCATACCAGCCGGAATAAAGTCACCATATTCACTTTATAGTGAGGAGATTGCGACTTTTGGAGAAGACCATGTATATGATCAGAAGGATGCAGAAGGATTTATAAATCTATTCTCCCTACCACTAAAGACAAATGCAAGGATGAAGGCCAAGGCCGGTCTGGATATTTAGACAGGCATTTGAGTTTTAGGTATGGAAATATTGAAAATACGGAATAAATTGTAAAATTTTAGACCTAGGATAAAGTCTAAAAATATTTATATTAATAGGACCTGCTTGCTAAGTGATTGGCAAGTAAGGTCCCAGAAGGGAGCTAACATGAAAAAGTTATGGGGAGGTAGGTTTCAGTCTGATACCAGCAGTATAATGGAAGACTTCAATTCGTCTATCGCTTTTGACTGGAAACTCTACCACTATGATATAGAGGGTAGCAAGGCCCATGTAAAAATGCTGGGAAAGACGGGAATAATAGAAAAGGAAGAGGCAGATATCATAATAAGTGGATTGGAAGACATAGAAAGTGATATAGAAAAGGGCTTGGTGGAGTTTTCAAGTAAGCACGAGGACATCCACATGAATATAGAGGTCCTATTAACAGAAAAGATAGGACCTCTAGGCAAGAAAATACATACAGCAAGAAGCAGAAATGACCAGGTAGCCCTTGATTTAAAGCTATATGCCAGGCAGTCTGTAGACAAGCTATCAGGCCTATTGAGGGAGTGGATTGAGGGCTTGGTTGATAAGGCAGAGGAAAATATTGACACAATAATGCCTGGCTATACCCACCTTCAAAGAGCCCAGCCCATATCACTAGCCCACTTTCTCATGGCCCATGTAGAGATGGCAAGAAGGGATATACTCAGGTTGGAGTCTTGGAAGGCCATACACAATACCATGCCACTTGGTAGTGGAGCCCTGGCAGGAACGAGTTTTCCCATAGATAGACAAATGATAGCAGAGGACCTGGATTTTGATATGCCGACTATGAATTCTTTGGACGGTGTCAGTGATAGGGATTTTGTTATAGACCTACTGAGTGCTTGCTCATTGGGTATGATGCACTTGAGTCGATTGTGTGAAGAATTGATACTTTGGTCAAGTCAGGAATTTGCCTTTGTAGAAATGGATGATGCCTATAGCACGGGAAGCTCTATGATGCCCCAAAAGAAAAATCCAGATGCCTGCGAACTGATAAGGGGAAAAACCGGCAGGGTCTATGGAGACCTCTTGACTGTATTGTCTATGATGAAGGCCCTACCACTGGCCTATAACAAGGATATGCAGGAAGACAAGGAAGCACTTTTTGATGGTGTAGAGACATGGACCAAGGCCCTTATGGTTGCCAAGCCAATGATGAAAACCCTTAAGGTAAAGAAGGATAATATGTTGAGGGCAACTAGACAAGGCTTCCTAAATGCTACAGACCTGGCAGACTACCTGGTTAAAAAGGGGTTGACATTTAGGGACTCCCACAGGCTAGTAGGTGAAATAGTCTTTGATTGCATAGAAAAAGGCATTGATCTTGAAGATATCAGCCTTGATGACTACAAGGCCTACTGTGATCTTATAGGGGAAGATATATTTGATAATATTGCTGTTGAAGCCTGTGTGGAAAGCAGACAATCTCTGGGGGGGCCTAGCAGGGACCAGGTAGTCAATCATATTGAATTTGTTAGAGGGTGGAATGTTTAGCTATATTATAGAATATTGTTAATTTCAGATATGTAGATGGTCTAGGTGAGTTGTATATAAGTTATATTGTTTTTTACATAAAAATTTAAAATGTATTATTATACCTTTAAAAGAAAAAATTATACTAATAAAATAGGATATCTTATTTAAAACATAAAGATGTTAAAT
>NZ_JRNB01000015.1 GCF_000758885.1 Peptostreptococcus sp. MV1
AACGGCACGCTCCGTGGTGTGAGAGGGAGGAGAAAGTCCTCCCTACTCGATTTAATTCTTAATAATTTTATAATAGTCTGAAATTGATATTGCAATTTTGGAAAAAAATAAAGCCACTCTGATAACTAAAAAATTGATTTCGTTATCAGAGTGGCTTTTCTGTATTATTGATTAATCTTGAATTGTATTTACAAAATTCTAGGCTCTCTTATATCTAAATATGGCTGCTGTAATAGGTGTGACTATGATAGCTGCTGCCAGGGCCTCTGGAATTCCAGAACCTAGTATAGTGGCCATAATTAGTTTAAATACACCACTGATAGCCACTTGCTTGGCCTGTGCATACTGTTGGGCAAATAATATATAGATACTGGACATTACTAGTATTGTGTTTGTTATTGCTCCAATAAATCCTGTAATAACCAAGGCTAGAGTCCTGTTCATCCTCATCTTTCTAAATAGTATCCAGGCATAGGCGGATACCAATCCTATTAGGATTCTACATCCTACTGATATCCAAAGGGCCTTGGCTACCCCCACAAAACCTGTAGTGCTCAAGAATGGGGAAAAGGCAAAGGATAGTAGGCTCGGTGCCATGGTGTTGCTTACCAAGGAACATAGGCCAAAGACCCCACCTAGTAGGGCTCCTCCAAGTGGACCTAGAATTATAGCGCCCACTATAACCGGTATGTGGACCGTTGTGGCCTTGATGATTGGTAGTTGGATCATGCCCAAGGGTGTGTTGGCCAAGATGATAATTATGGCTGACATCAGGGCTACCTGTACTGTCCAACGAGTATCTTTCTTTTTAGTTTTCATTTTTAACCTCCTGTTATCGTTCTTTTCATTAAGATACAATACATATGCCTATTTTATCATGGCTTGGGTCATAATACAATAAATTAGTTGGCTTTCCCTTTTTTATTTAATTAATATTCCTACTTTGCTCGATAAAAATAATAAAAATGCTTATAATATGCAATTTTTCTTAAAAAAACAAGTGAATTGATTGACGACAAGCGATATATACAGTATAATTACATTGGTATATAAAATAAATTTATTATATTAAATTAAATTATAATGCATTTCAAGGAGGGAATAATGGAAAGTAAGAAAAAATTATCACTGACTGGTCAGATTTTTATAGCTCTGATACTAGCAATTATTGTAGGTATAGCTCTTACTAAGATGCCAGATATTGCAGAATCTTATATTGCTCCTTTTGGAACAATATTCCTTAACCTAATCAAGTGGATTGTTGGTCCATTGGTATTTTTCTCGATTATGGCAGGTGTTATATCGTTAGAAGATGTCAAGAAGGTCGGAGCTATTGGTGGAAAGACCTTGTTCTACTATATGTTCACAACAGCATTTGCAGTTGCTATAGGTCTATTTTTTGCAAATTCACTAAAGGGAATTTTCCCTATATTGACTACTAGCAATTTGGAGTTCAAGGCTGGAGAAGCTGTTAGTTTTATGGATACCATTGTAAATGTATTCCCTAAGAACTTTGCTGCTCCGTTTGTTGAGGCTAATATGCTACAGATAATTGTATCGTCACTATTAATAGGGTTTGCTATTATACGTATCGGTCACAGTTCTACACGTATAGTTGACGCTATCAATATAGTCAATGACATATTTATAATGGGTATGGAGATGATTTTAAAGCTGTCTCCAATAGGTGTATTCTGCCTACTATGCCCGGTTGTTGCCAAGAATGGCCCTGCAATTATAGGTTCCTTGGCCATGGTACTTTTGGTTGCATATATATGCTACTTTGTGCACGCCTTGGTGGTTTACTCAGCTTCAGTAAAGATGTTTGCAGGTATCAGTCCAACAAAATTCTTTAAGGAAATGATGCCAGCTATCCTGTTTGCATTTTCATCTGCAAGTTCTGTCGGAACACTTCCACTTAATATGGAGTGTACAGAAAGGCTAGGAGTTAAGAAGGAAATATCTTCATTTATACTACCTCTTGGAGCGACTATAAATATGGACGGAACAGCTATCTATCAGGGAGTTTGCTCTATATTTATTGCATCTTGTTTTGGTATAGATTTAACCCTATCACAGATGGTGACTATAGTCTTGACAGCCACACTGGCTTCTATAGGTACTGCAGGTGTTCCAGGTGCAGGAATGGTTATGCTTGCTATGGTGCTTCAGTCTGTAGGACTTCCAGTAGAAGGTATAGCCCTTGTTGCAGGAGTTGACCGTCTATTCGATATGGGACGAACTACTGTAAATATAACTGGAGACGCATCTTGTTGTCTAGTCGTTAATGCTATGGAGGACAAGAAAAAAGCTAGAGCTTAAGCAATTATAGTTTAAATTTATAATATTAATAGGGCCTATTAAGTCTAGGATATAAAATTAAAAAATTAATTTTATATAGACTGATGACCTGTCTAAACATCGAAGGAAGATTGAAGAATTGACCTTCGATGTTTTTTATTGACAAGTGACTGTAAAGGTGATAAACTCACAAGTAGAATATTTTTGGGTTGATAGCAACCCACGTACTTTAATTGGGTCCTGTGAGGCCGAAAAGGAGGAAAAATGTTGAAGAACAGACACTTGGTTAGACCAGAAGATTTTTCTGTAGCAGAGATAGACTCTGTATTAAATCTGGGCTTGCAAATCAGCGCAAACCCACAAAATTATTTCAATACATGTGAAGGTAAGATATTGGCTACCCTATTTTATGAGCCATCTACTAGGACTAGGTTGAGCTTTGAGGCTGCCATGAATAGGCTAGGTGGTAGGGTGATTGGATTTTCGGATCCAGGAGCCTCATCAGTATCAAAGGGAGAGAGCCTAGAGGATACCATCACAACAGTTTCAAATTATGTAGATATAATCGCAATGAGACATCCCCAGTCAGGAGCAGCAGACCAGGCATCTAAGGTTTGTAGGCTACCATTTATAAATGCTGGAGATGGTGGAAATCAGCACCCAACTCAGACACTAACAGACTTATTAACTATAAAGGCCAACAGGGGCAGTTTGAATGACTTGACTATAGGTATGTGTGGCGACTTGAAGTATGGACGTACTGTTCATTCTTTGGCCAAGGCTATGTCCAGGTATACAGGCATTAGGTTTGTATTTATTTCACCAGACGAGCTAAAGATGCCTCAATCAGTTAAGGATAGTATAGAAGGAACTGAATACTTAGAGACAGATAACCTTGAGGCTGCTATGCCTAGTCTGGATATCCTGTATATGACTAGGATACAGAGGGAGAGGTTTGATGACAAGGCTGAGTACGAGAGGCTAAAGGATAGCTATATTTTGGATATGGCCAAGATGGAGGTTGCCAAGGAAGATATGATGGTCCTACACCCACTTCCAAGGGTGAATGAAATAGCCACTGAAGTCGACGCAGATCCAAGGGCCAAGTATTTTGAACAGGCCCAGTATGGTATGTACGTAAGGATGGCCTTGATAATGAAGTTGTTAGGTGTATAGGTGGATGTAATGGAATATAGAGTGATTGAAAATAGATATGTAGGCGAGGGTATGTACTATATCAAGATAGGTGGTAGTTTTGAGGCCAAGATGGGGCAGTTTTATATGCTAAGGGCCTGGGACAAGTATCCACTCCTATCAAGACCTATCAGTATATACCAGATAGATGATGAAGGTATCAGCTTTTTGTACAAGCTAGTAGGTGAGGGAACAAAGATAATTTCTCAGCTAAAGGCAGGAGACCCTATTAAGCTAGAGGGTCCATATGGAAATGGCTTTGAAAAAGTAGAGGGAAGGGTTGCCCTAGTTGGCGGTGGAATAGGAATTGCACCCCTCTATATGGTAGCTCAAAATATACCTAACTGTGATATTTACCTAGGATTTAGGGACCAGGCAATCATGTTGGATGACTATAGGGCTGTCTGTAAGGACCTATATACAACTAGTGGAGATACCCTTGTAACAGATATTATAAATGTAGATGACTACGACTATATACTGACATGTGGTCCAACTCCAATGATGAAGAAGTTGGTGGATATGGTAGATGGAACAAAGACCAGGGTCCAGGTATCCTTGGAAAACCACATGGCATGTGGCCTAGGGGCCTGTCTAGTATGCACTTGCAAGACTTATTCAGGCAACAAGAAGACTTGTAAGGATGGACCGGTATTCTGGGGAGAGGATGTGATCTTATAATGGCAGATTTGAGAGTAAACTTGTGTGGTTTTGAACTTAAAAACCCAATTATAATGGCATCTGGAACCTTTGGCTTTGGTAAGGAATACGGTGAAATATATGATGTTAGCCAATTGGGTGGTATCAGCTCCAAGGGTCTAACTTTGGTAGCCAAGCCAGGAAATGAGGGCATGAGGGTCCATGAGACTGCATCAGGTATGATGAATAGTGTTGGCCTGGAGAATCCTGGAGTCCAGGGCTTTATAGACAAGGAGTTACCTGATTTTTCAAGGCTTGATACCTGTAGGATAGTCAACCTAGGTGGTGGCTGCCAGGATGATTATGTCGAAGGTGCCA
Organism: Peptostreptococcus sp. MV1; assembly: GCF_000758885.1. Classification (GTDB taxonomy): domain Bacteria; phylum Bacillota; class Clostridia; order Peptostreptococcales; family Peptostreptococcaceae; genus Peptostreptococcus. The sequence continues at coordinate 4,513 of NZ_JRNB01000015.1, forward strand.
GGTTATTGGATGACAAGGATTTTGATATAGTAGAATTGAATATATCCTGTCCAAATGTAAAGCATGGTGGTATGGCCTTTGGTATCAAGTCAGAGGTTGCCAGAGAGGTTGTCAGGAGCGTGAGAAAGGCTACAAAGAAACCCCTAATAGTAAAGCTGTCACCTAATGCAGAAGATATAGTTGAGATGGCTAGAGTTTGTGAGCAAGAAGGGGCTGATGGTATATCCTTGGTCAATACCTTCAAGGCCATGGCCATAGATATACACAAGAGAAGGCCAGTATTTAACAATGTAACGGCAGGTCTATCAGGACCAGCTATCAAGCCAATAGCCCTTAGGATGGTTTATGAGGTATGTCAGGCAGTGACTATACCAGTTGTAGGTATGGGTGGTATTATGACTGCTCAAGATGTCATAGAGTTTATAATGGCAGGGGCTACTTGTGTACAGATAGGTACAGCCAACTTTGCAAACCCTAGGATAGGTCAAGAGATAATTGCCGACCTAGAGAGCTTTATGGATGAAAATGGAATAAAGTCCCTAGATGAAATCAGGGGTATAATATAGGTATAAGTTGGATGTGATAGGTCAACTTATATATGCAAATCATATAGTTACATATATAAATTGTATAACAGCAATTAAAAAAAAGTAGATAAAGATAAGTATATATAAATATAAGTGGAGGTAAAAGTTATGGCAAATGTTGATGTAATACAGGTATTAAAGGATTGTGATGCCTTGTTGGAAGGGCACTTCCTCCTATCTTCAGGCAAGCACTCAAACAGATATGTTCAGTGTGCCAAGGTATTGAGGTTTCCTGACCAGGCAGAAAAGGTACTAAGCGTAGTTGTAGACAAGATCAAGGACCTAGATATAGACCTAGTAGTTGGACCAGCAATGGGTGGTGTAGTAGTATCATATGAGCTAGGAAGACAGTTGGGCAAGGAAGCTATCTTCACTGAGAGAAAGAATAATATAATGGAGCTTAGAAGAGGTTTCAAGGTTAAGCCAGGCGACAGGATAATAATAGCTGAGGACGTAGTAACTACTGGAAAGTCAACTAAGGAGACAAAGAAGGTCCTAGAAGAACTAGGTGGTCAGGTAATAGGTGTAGCATGTATAGCCAACAGGACTAAGGAAGATATAGGCATGCCTATATACAGTGCTATAGACCTTGATATACAGGTATATGATGCGGATGAGTGTCCTTTATGTGACGCTGGAGAAATAGAATTAGTAAAGCCAGGCAGCAGAGAATTCAAGAACAACAAGTAAGATTGAATTTGGGACAAGGATTTTAGGCTTGCCATAGGTCACTAAAGCTGTGACCCCAAAAGATAAATATAAAAAACAGGAAATTAGGGCAGTAGTTTGAAAGATATAATCTTTTTGCTACTGCTTTTTTGATATAAAAAATAGTAGTAATTTTAAAAAAACCTCTTGAAAAATATTTTCAAATGCTTTATACTAGTATTAATAAACAATGTTCACTAAGACATGTCTAACTTAATCTTAAATTGAAAATATAGCAGTAGCAGATATAATCGGGTATTTTACCCGATTATATTTATTTTCAGGGATAAGTGAACGAAAATAAAATATGTTTATTAAAAAAAGGAGAAGAACTTGGCTAGAGATAAAATTTTGAGTAGAAACTTAATATTAAAAAATGCTAAAAGGGAATTTCTTGAGAAGGGTTTTGAAAAGGCGTCTATGAGGACCATTGCAGGTCAATCAGGTCTTACAGTAGGGGCTATATATAGGCACTTCACTTCCAAAGAGGCACTTTTTGAGGCCCTGGTAGAACCAACTCTAAAAGGTGCTACAGACCTATTTGAGTACGAAATAGATATAGCATCAGACAAGCTAAATGATATTTATGAATTGGATGGGACCTATATCGAATCTGCTGATGCAAATGCTGGAGTACTAAGGATGATTGACTATATATACGACAACTATGATGTCTTTGACCTGATGTTTAACTGCAGCCAGGGGACAAAGTATGAGAGTATTCAAGAGTATTTTGTTGAAATGGAGGTTAAGGGTACCAAGATTTACATGGCTGAGATGGAGGCCCGTGGATTGATTAAAAATCATCTCACAGAAACAGAATTACATATATTTTGTACAATGGTTATGACACCTGTATTTGAGGTGATAAATCACAAGTATGATTACGAAGAGGCTGTAGAGATGGTGAAACTCATGTCATATGGTCAATATTGGGCCTGGGACAAGATATGTCGGCTAGATAGGAGGGAGTTTTTTGGACAAGTTTAGGCTTGATGCCCTTACAATAATTTTGATTAATGCTATTATGCCACTTATGTGTGCTATATTTCCTTCACAAAAAATGGTGGTATTTACCTATATTTTAGCTAGCTCTATATTAATCTTATCTGGAAAGCGAGGGCGAATTTTGAAGGTAATGGGCTTTTTAGGCGTATTTTTAATGGTCTATATAGCTAATGAACATTATGCTATCAGTGCTTTTTTATCGGCCTGGTGCAGGATGATGTTGTTGTTTATGCCATGTCTAATGCTTGCAGTTGTTTTAATAGGAGGATACAGGTCTTCTGAGATTTTATCGGCCCTTCAAAGGCTTAAGCTACCTAAAATTTTTGTAATTGGTATCACTGTAACTATTAGGTATATACCAACTTTTTACAGGGAGTTCAAGATTATTAAAAAGGCCATGAAGATCAGGGGGTTAGACTTTTCAATCTTACATCCTATAAGGACTTTTGAATATTTAATGGTTCCGCAGCTATTTAGGTGTGTAGCCCTGAGTACTGAACTTACCTGTGCAGGTCTCACTAAGGGGATTAGTGCAAAAAACAAGAGGACTAGCTATTTCAAGAGTGGTTTTGGAGTAGTAGATTATGTGATTTTTTGCATATTAATACTTGGATACGTACTTTTAATAGGAGGTATAATTTAGCGGTGAGAAAGATAATTGATTTTGAAAATGTAAGTTTTAGGTATGCAGACAAGGAAGACTATGCCCTAAGGAGTGTGAATTTTCATATTGAAGAAGCCAGCCTAGTCTTTATTAGTGGTAGGAGTGGATCTGGAAAATCGACCCTTTTAAATGTTCTAAATGGAATCATTCCAGAGGTAATAGAAGGAAATTTAGAGGGGCATATACTCATAGATGGCGAGAAAGACCTATCAATAGCAGATCGAAGCCTCATTCTTGGAAACGTATTCCAAAATCCGAGGAGTCAGTTTTTTACAACAGAAACTACGGCAGAACTAGTATTTGCCCTAGAAAATTATGGCCTTGCTAGAGAGGATATAGAGGAAGGCCTAGATTCTATAATTGAAAAATACAATGTAGCCTACCTAAAAGATAGAAATTTATTTGAAATATCATCAGGTGAGAGGCAGTTAATAGCCCTCCTGACTGTTTTAATAATGAATCCCAAGGTGGTTATATTTGATGAACCATCGGCAAACTTGGATTATGGTAATTCGATGAGGCTGAGAAGACAGATAATAGACTTAAAAAAACAGGGAAAAACCGTTATAGTGGCAGACCACAGGAATTTCTACCTAAAGGGTATTATTGACAAGGTTCTTCTACTTGAAAATGAGACAGTCAAGTCTTTTGAGTCAGAAGAAGAATTTTTGAACTATACCTATAGGAATCGTAGTTTTGACCTTTTTGATGAAGAATGCCAAGCCACTTATTCCAGACCTGAACAAAGAAAGAGTGGTCTAAGTTTGAATAACATTGTATATAAGAATATTCTGAAGGGGGTAAGTACACATTTTAATGAAAATGAGGTTACTACTATAGTTGGTGTAAATGGTGCAGGTAAGACTACGCTTGCAGAAATAATGAGCAGGTCAATAAGAATAGACAAGGGGGATATCAGTCTAGATGGTCAGGCCCTCTATCTCATGCAGGATGCGGACTTTCAGTTGTTTGGAGCATCTTGTCTGAGGGAACTTGAAATCACACAAAAGGATGAGGAGTTAAACTTAGCCGCCCTTGAAAGTCTGGGTATAGGTGATCTCAAAGAAAATCATCCCCAAAGTCTAAGTGGCGGTCAAAAACAGAGACTTCAAATGGCCATCGCTAAGGTAAGTAGTAACAAAGTGATAATACTAGATGAGCCTACAAGTGGACTTGACAAGGATTCTATGGAAAAGGTGGTGTCAATGATAGGAAACTTGAAGAAAGGAAGGACAGTTATAGTGATTTCACATGATTACGAATTTATAAGGATGGTGAGTGATTCTATAGCCTATCTATCAGATGGAAGAATTAAGGATAAGTTTTATTTAAATGATAACAATATTAAAAAGCTAAATAGTATTTATAAAGAAATGGAGGTATATTATGAGTAAAAAACTGAAAATCAAAGACATACTATTATTAGCACTACTAACAGCCATTTACATGATTATTTACATGGTTTGTATGGCTATAATTACACCACTGGGGGCCTATGGTCATTCAATTAGTCCAGGTATTTGTGGTATTTTTTCAGGTACTGTAATCTACTTTATGTCTAGGAAGGTAGGCAAGATGTGGCAGTTTACAATTTTTACACTTTTTGTTATGGGTGTATTTGCCTTGATGGGAGGAGGATATCTACCATGGCTTATCACATCAGTATCTACAGCCATTATAGCTGATATAATTGCTTCTAGGGTGGATAAACCAAGTGTGGGCAGATTGGCTATAGCATCTGGACTTATTCATATGGGCCAGGCTTGGGGTGCAATTATACCATCTATGTTTTTCTTGGAAAGCTACAGGTCTACTTGGATTAGTCGTGGTCAGAAGGCTGCCGAAATGGATGCCATGATTAAGTATACTGCAGGAACTTGGGGCATTGTAAATAGTTTGATAATTTTTGCCCTTGCAGTGCTTGGAGTTTATATAGGTTATTTTATTTTGAAAAAGCATTTTAAGGAATAGGGAGGAGTATTAATATGGATACATTTAAACGCTTATTTTCTTATGCAGAGGAGAAAAAAGGATTTATGGTTATAGCTCTTATTATGTCGGCTATTGCTACCATACTATCCTTTGTACCCTACTATTATTTTCTAAAATTATTGAGAGAGATTACTTCAACTAGTAATCCAGACCTGATCAGGTCCTATTCCTATTGTGTACTAATAGCGACCGTGGCCTATGCTTTGACATATTTCACTTCTCTAACTTGTAGTCACATATTTGCCTTTAGGATAGAGACCAACATGAAAAAGAGGGGGCTAAATGAGCTATTAGATGCGTCTTTTGCATTCTTTGACATGAATCCGTCTGGAAAGACTAGGAAGATTATCGATGATAATTCAAGTAACACGCACACTATCATTGCTCATATATTGCCGGACTCAGTAAATGCTGTTCTGTTTCCAATATGCCTAATGATACTAGCCTTTGCGACTAATGTATATATAGGTATACTGTTGGTGTGTGCTATTGTATTTGCATTGATATGCTTCAAGTTTATGTATGCTGACCAGGATATGATGAGGGATTACATGGATGCACTTGAAGACATTAATTCTGAGACTGTTGAGTATGTAAGGGGAATTCAGGTAATAAAGATATTTGACATGGTAATAGAGTCTTTTGAAAAGCTATACAAGTCAATCAAGCATTATTCCGATGTTGTCAATAGGCAGTGCCAGATGTGTAAGATACCTTATGTTGCCTTCCAGTGCGGTATGATGAGTTTTGGTGCAATAATTATAGCAATTGCTAGTAGGCAGTTAGGCAGTGGGCTAGCTCTTGGTGAGGTAATCAGCATGGTTGTATTCTTCGTTGCTTTTGTAGGTATGTTGAACAATGCCTTTGTAAAGATTATGTTTTTTAGCAAGAATTTACAGATGGGAAAGGATGCAGTTGACAGGCTAGACGACATATTTGGCAAGATGGGAAAAAACAAGTTGGAAAATGGAACAACAGACAAGTTAGATAGTTTTGAAATTGAGTTTGATAAGGTGGGATTTGAATATGAGGAAGGCGTAAGTGTTTTATCTGACTTTAGCCTAAAACTGGACTCAGGCAAGATATATGCCCTTGTTGGTTCATCTGGTTCCGGTAAATCAACTATAGCAAAATTGATGTCAGGTTTTTATCCTGTTTCTTCAGGTAAGCTGAAAATTGGTGGTAGGGATATAAAAGACTATACTAACAAGGCTCTTGAAAAGAATATAGCTTTTGTATTCCAAAATTCAAAGCTTTTCAAAACTAGTATTTATGAAAATGTCAGGTTTGCTAGGCCAGAAAGTAGTCACGAAGAGGTTATGAAGGCTCTAGAACTGGCCATGTGTGGAAGTATTTTAGACAAGTTTGATAGTCGTGAAAATACTATTATTGGTGCTGAGGGAGTCCACCTATCAGGTGGTGAAATACAGAGGATAGCAGTTGCCAGAGCTATCCTAAAAGATGCTCCTATAGTTATACTGGATGAGGCTAGTGCTGCCAGTGACCCAGAAAATGAATACGAGATGCAGAGGGCCTTCAAGGCCTTGATGAAGGGCAAGACAGTCATAATGATTGCCCATAGACTTTCTAGTATTAGGAATGTAGATGAAATATTGCTTGTAGAGGACGGTCAAATAGTGGAGCGTGGATCGCATGATCAACTGATGGCAGGTCAGACAAAGTACAGGCATTTCCAAGACCTATTTAACAAGGCAAATGAATGGAGGTTGGCATAATGAGGGAAAAACTAAGAAAATATTTTGCTTTGAGTGAAAAAGGTGTAAACAACACACTTGTTGCATCAAGGTGGTCCTTCTTGAAGTTTTTATCTTTTGTATTTCCACCAATACTAACTTTCTTTTTCCTTCAAGATGTCTTGAATGGAAATGTTAGACAGACTATTTTTTACATGGGAATACTAGTCGTAATAGCAGTAGTCATGTTTCTTATCCTGGCCAAGGAATACAAGATGACCTATGATGTAACTTATGAAGAGAGTATCCAGTTGAGGATTGATTTGGCGAATAAGTTAAAGGAATTGCCACTTTCATATTTTTCTACTCACAATTTGTCTGATTTATCGCAGACAGTAATGATGGATGTAGGTAATATTGAAATGGTAATATCGCACGCCATACCTGCAGGTATTGGTTTTGCAGCCTTTTTCATACTGATGACAATTTTGATGTGCATATCAAACCCAATCCTTGGCTTGACTGTTACCCTGCCAATTTGGCTGGGCTTGGCAACTATGTTCCTGTCTAAGAGGATCCAGCAAAAGGGTGTAGAGAAGTACTATAATAAGTTGTTAGAAAACTCTAATGCCTTCCAAGAAGCCTTTGAGATGCAGGAAGAAATTAAGTCCTATTCAATGCAGGACCAGGTGAAACTTGATGTTGAAGAAAAACTAGATTCTACAGAGCGAATACATCTCAAGGCTGAAATAGTACTAGGCTTCACTAGTTTCTTAGTAGGTATACTACCCTGCCTAGCACCAGTATTGACAGCTACAGTTGGTGCAGTCCTATATATTTCAGGCTCTATAAATGTACTATATTATGTAGGTTACTTGATGGCGGCAATGACCCTATCCAACCAATTTGCAGCTGTGGGAGAATTTATAATGATGATATTCTTCTTTGAAACTAGCTACAGGAGGATTGGTGACCTAAAGGCTGAGCCTGTTCAGACGGGTCAGGATAAAGAGCTTACGAATTTTGATGTGAAATTTGACAATGTAGAGTTCCAGTATGGTGACAACAAGGTAATAAAAGGCCTATCCTTTGTGGCAAAACAAAATGAAGTTACTGCTATTGTTGGTCCATCAGGCTGTGGTAAGACTACAGTTTTGAGACTAGTTTCAAGGCTGTATGACTACGATAAGGGCATGATAAGCCTAGGGGGACATGATATTAAAAATATCAGTACCAAGTCTCTTTTCGATAAAATATCCATAGTATTCCAGAATGTAGAGCTTTTTGACTGCTCAGTAATGGAAAATATTAGGATGGGAAGAAAGGGTGCCAGTGATGAAGAGGTAATGACAGCGGCAAAACTTGCAAATGTTGAAGAAATCGTAGCCAAACTACCAAATGGATATAATACCCTGATAGGCGAAAATGGTTCAAAGCTGTCAGGTGGTGAAAGGCAGAGGATTTCTATTGCCAGGGCCTTCTTAAAAGATGCCCCAATAATTCTACTGGATGAAATATCAGCATCCCTTGATGTGGAAAATGAAATGGAAATTCAGGATAGTCTTAACAAGCTAATTGAGAATAAGACAGTTATAATTATTTCTCATAGGTTGAAGTCTATAGAAAAGGCAGACAAGATAGTGGTTATGAAGGATGGTGTTTTGGATTCTGAAGGAGGCCATGACGACTTGTTAGCAAAGTCTAACCTATATAGGTCAATGGTCGAAAAATCAAGACTAACTGAGGAATATGTCTACTAACTACTAAAGGTAGCAAGTTTACCAAACTAGTCTAGCTAGGAAAATGCCTAGCAAGATGCATATATTAATTCCATTTTTTGATGGTAGGTATTAAGATTGACCTGGTAAACATAGATATAGTAAAATAAAATATAGCAATGAAAATGACGCCTGTAGTCCTTGTGTGATTCTGATTAATTGAAGGAAGAGTACAATTGCTACAGGCTTTATTTTAAGAAATTTTTTACAGGAAAGAGTGATTTCGTTGTATAAGCGTATAAAGGAAAAACAAAATGAGAGATCATTGTATATGTTTAAAGACAAGCTATTTCAACTGTTGATATATCAGTTGGTTACAAAAGGCTTACTCTTGGCTAGTTTAGTAATTTTGAGGACCATAGCGGGTTCTATATTATGGGTGGCAGGAAAGCCTGCTATCACTAGTAGTGATATACCATTCCTTATGAGAACATGGCAGGGGTGGTTGCTTTTGACTATTGCCCTAACAGGCCTATTTATATATACCATATTTGAAATCAATGTAATGATACTCCTTAGTAGGAATGTCTTATACTCACAAAATAAAAAAATAAATACTATTGTATATGAAGCTTTCATGGCCGCCAAGAAGTTATTAAGGCCCAAGGGCATACTGGTAATTTTATATATATCATTTTTGGTTCCGGTATGTGGTGCTAGTTTTGGAATCTCACTTACCTACAGCTTTGTGGTTCCAGACTTTGTTTTGTCTGTAATAACTGGGACCAATTTGAGGGCTATAATTTATTATACACTTCTAATTTTCTTAGCCATTTTAGGCCTTTATAGGATATTTACCTTCCACTATATGATTTTGAAGGGGCAATCCGTAAATGAAGCCTTGGTATCATCTGTCAATTTGATCAAGAATCACAAGAAGAGTATTGCTTGGAGATATTTTGGTTTTTTGCTGAGGACAGGTCTGGTCCTAGTGGCTATATTTACAATTTTTGGCCTGATTCCATACGTGATTTTAGAAACTATAAATCCACCGCAACAAATATATAGATTTTTTCTACTAGCCATAGTTCTTACTACAACTTTGGCAGATGGTATATATGGTCTATTATTTTTATCTTTTCAATTTATGCGTTTGACACAGATTTTTGATGGATATGAGTGCCCAGAATTAGTAGTAAGTGTAGACAAGAAAAAATCCTCCATAAAAGTTATTCTTATATCTATAGTGGTCGTAGCCTTGATATGTGTAGCTAGTGGAATAGGAAGTCTAGCCTTTGATGGATTTTTTCCTACAGAAACATCAACCAAGATTATTGCCCATAGGGGTGGGGGTAATATGTCTACTGAAAATACCCTTGAATCAATAAAAACTGCAATAGATAAAAAGATTTACGCTTCTGAAATTGATGTGCAGAGGACTAGTGATGGCCATTATATAGTCCATCATGACACAAACTTTTATAGATTGTATGGTCATAGGGGTAGGCCAGAAGATATGAGTCTAGATGAGGTCAAGAAGTTGACCATGAAAACGGATGATGGCCATATAGTTCACCCATCTACCCTAGAGGAAATGTTGGATATAGCCAAGGGCAAGATTCGCCTATACATAGAATTGAAGGGGAGGACTGCTGATAGAAAAATGGTAGAGGATACCTACATGATGATCAAGAGCAAGGGGATGTTGGGTCAATGTGCCTTTATTAGTTTGGACTATGATATCATAAACTATATGGAGAGCCATCATCCGGACGCAGAGACTATATATCTATGCTACTATAGTTTTGGTGACATAGGTAGGCTAAATGCTGATGGAATTGGTCTGGAGGCAGAGGCAGCTACAGACTCCAATATACGAAAGATTCATAAGTATGGCAAGAGAGTGGATGTATGGACGTGTAATATGCATAATATTATTGTTCAGTTCTTATTGAGTAATGTAGATGGCATTATAACCGATGAAGTTGAAACAGCTAAGTATATAAAAGAAAGCTTAAAAGATAGTTCTGACTTGAATAGGGTTATGAATTGGCTGAGGCCAGAAAGTTAGACAAAAAGTCTGTCATACTGGACGTGACCAGAATGGAAATAGCCTGGCTAATAATGTATAATAAGGGTATATACTAGGTAAAATAATTAATAAAAGTAACGAGGAGACAAGTGATATGACGGTTGAAACTATGGAAATAGATAGGAATTTAGATAAGGTCAAAGAAAGCAAAGGGTCTGGCTTAAAAGATGACTTTGTGATTAAGACTACGGATGAATTCAATAAATGTGCTGACCACATATATGATCTATTGAATAGCTCATCTATCCTGTATGAAAGGGGAATATTTTCGTCCTCTATCTTCTTTTCAATAGCCGCTGTTGAAGAGATAGTGAAGGTCTATAATAGCCTATTTTCAAAGAATGTAGATGGATATGCTGGTAAGGATATGGGCAAGAAGATATTTGGTCCAGGCTATGAGCTATGGATGGATGATAGGTTGACTGATGCAGTCGAGGAGGAAGACCTAAGGGCCATATTTGACCTCTATAACACAGGTGACTTGATGGACTTGAAAAGGGACTCTGTATATTCCAATCGTAGGCAAGACACTATAACAATGCCTGCTGATATTATCGATAAAAAATCTGCCAGGAATATGCTCTTATTTGCCATACAGGCATATGAAGACAACCTAGCAGGCTATAGCTTGTATGCTATAAATGTATCAAAGAAGACAGATAAACTTTTTGAGGAACTTGTAAAGTAGCCTGAATAGGTATTTGAATTAAGGCTTAGTTAGACACTATATTATATGAGCTTAGTTAGAGAAGGGCAAGCTTGCTCAAATAGCTAGATGTTTTAGATTTAGGAGAAGATTATGGATATATACAAGGAACTGGAAGCACTTAAAGAAGATGAATATGCAAGATTTCAGGCTAAATTAATACCTACAATTGATTCATCGATAATTATGGGTATCAGGGTACCAAAGTTGAGAAAGTTAGCAAAATCCTTTATTAAAGACCAAGCTTGTACTGATTTTTTAGACGGTCTACCACATAGATATTATGATGAAAATATGTTACATGGAATCTTAATTTCAGAGATTAGGGACTATGATACTTGTATTGACAGGTTGGAATCCTTTTTGCCATATGTAGATAACTGGGCAGTATGCGATATTATATCTCCGAAGGTTTTTAAAAAGCATAAGGTGGAACTATTGGGCAAGATAAGGCTTTGGATTAAGTCTGACCATACCTATGTATGTAGATTTGGTCTGGGTATGTTGATGAGCCACTTTTTGGATGAAGACTTCAAGACTGACTATTTGGATATGGCTGCAAGTGTTAGGTCTGAAGAATACTATGTAAATATGATGATTGCCTGGTTTTTTGCAACGGCACTTGCCAAACAGTGGGATGCCAGCCTGCCATATATAGAGTCTAGAAGCTTGGATGATTGGACTTATAAGAAGGCAATACAGAAGGCCCGAGAAAGCCTGCGTATCACTAAGGATAAGAAGGAATATCTCAAGGGTCTAAAATAAAATATACTAGAAAATTTAGGAGGGTGCTTATATGAAAACATTGATATGCTATAAGAAATGTACTACTTGCAAGGCAGTAGAAAAAATAATGAAGGACCAGGGGCTTGACTATGAACTAAGAGAGATAGACAAGGACAATCCAAGTATAGGAGAATTAAAGTATTGGAGAGAAAAGACTGGCTTGCCACTAAAGAGGTTCTTTAATACCAGTGGTAAGATATATAAGGAGATGGGCCTGTCTAAGAAGTTGGCTGATATGACGGAAGAAGACCAGTACAAGCTTTTGTCCACAGATGGTATGATAGTCAAGAGACCTATTTTGATAATGGATGACGAAAAAATATTTGTTGGTCCAGATGTAAAGAAATTTCTTTTAGGTCAGGATATATAGACCAGTTGGCTAGACTAATATTATTCAAGATGGCAAGGTGTAATTGGATATAAAGTAGAATAAAGATAAAATGAGGTCATCCTCTAGAGAAGTATGCTAGGGTGACCTCATTATTTTTGTTATTAAATTACTTATCTCAAATACTAAATTAAGGTAGAATTAAGGCTAGGCCTCAATTTTTCTTTCTTCTATGTAGGCATCAAGCATCTCAGAAACCTGGACTACTAGGTCCTTGCAAGGTGGCTTTTTAGTCATAACTGGCTTGCCTTCAGGAGTTTTCTCACCAGTCAAACCCAATAACTCCTTACACACGATAGAGCCGTTTTCTTCCTGGAATTTTTCTGCAAGTTTTCTGATTACCTTATAGTGTTCGTTTTTAGCCTCTTTATCCTTGGGGTCAGTAAAGCCGTTCAACAGGCCTACTACCATGAACATACCACTGACAGCCCCACAGACTTCTCTTAGCTTGGCCATACCTAAGCCAAATGCCGAAGCCATTTTTAATGATGTATCCTTGTCTAGACCGGTTTCATCACTAAAGGCCAAAACCACGGCCTGAGAACAGTTGTATCCCTCTTTAAATAGATCTCTTGCCAAATCTGAATGTTTACTCAATTTTATTTACCTCCATATTTTTCACATACTACTATTGATACTAACTATATTATACAGCATGCGGTAGATTTTTTATAGGGTATTTATATTCAGTTTTGGTTTACTTTCGGCTATTTAATTGTTGCTGCTAGGTCAACTAGGCTTTGTCCGAAGAACTTGGAAGTTCTTGAGCCAATGTTGATTATCAGCCCATCAGCCTCCCAATGGATATCTTTATTGTCAGTCATTATAGCTCTTACACCATTTAGATAGACATATTCTGCATGGTCAGCATTTGTAGAATATCCATTTTCTTTTTTTGCAACTCTTTCCTGCATATATATTTTTGCCCCGTCTTTTTCTAGTGTAAATCCTATCGAATCAGATTCATCTACTAGTCCATTTTCATCCTTGAATAGCTCAACTTCTATTAGCTTGCAACCTGCAGGTAGTTTAGGAGTGAAAGTTAGGTATTTTTGGGCTTCTTCAAGTGTATTAAACTTGGCAGTACCTTCATCTATTGTCTTGTCAGCATCTTTTTCCAAGACAAATGTACCATTTTTTTCGTCTATTGTATGTATTTTGTCTCCGTTTTTGTCAAATACACCAGTATTTTTAGCTTCTTTATAGCTAACTTCATCTATTTGATTTCCTCGGGCGTCGTATATCTGTCCCTTTAGATTTTCTGGGAAGTGGTAGATGAGTTTGCCTAGGTCGATAAGTGGCTTTTCTTCAATTATTTCAATGTTTCCATCTTCAGACTTAAGGGTCTTGGTAGTTACGAAGTACTCACTACCGGCAACTGGTAGGCCTACGCCAATGACTAGTAGGGCTGCTATTGAGGCAGCTACTAGACTTTTAGACCAGTGTCTAGACTTCTTTTTGCCGGAATTTTTATCTCTTATATTTCTAATTGTGTTGTTTGAATTTTTCATAGGTTTTTCTTCCTTTCTGTCTTCAACTATGTCTACATGAAGGGCATCAATAGTTTCTGCATGCTTGTCCTTAACTCCATCTAGGCTGACACCATCTGACAAGTTATTTTTGTGGATAGATTCAAGTAATTTATCCCTGACCCTGTCCTTACTTGTCTGGCATGGAGAAAACTCTTGATCTAGCATCTCACTTAGACTAGCCTCAAATTCCATGTCATGTAAGATTTCTATATTTTTGGCATTTGTAGGGTTCATATCATTATCCAAGCCATTTACATTATTTTCATATGATATATTATTTTTATCTCTTATATTCTTTCTATCATTTTTATTCATAATCACGCCTCCAATTCTTTATTATTTTAGCTATTTTTTTGGTATGTTAATTCTTTTTTGAGTTTTTTCAGTGCCCTAAAGAGGACTACTCCCACATTAGCAGCTGATATATTAAAGAGGTCTCCAATATCAGTGTTTTTCATACCGGCCCCATACTTATAGGCAATGATTGTGCGCTCCTTGTCGTTTAATTTTGCAAGGGCAAGCCTCAGGTCTGAATTTATATCTGCCAATTCAGCTATTCTTTCTGGTGATTGACCACCATCAGTTAATGGTCCGGCAGCATCCATACTCACTGTTTGAACTTGCTTTTTTCTATAGAAGCTTGCAACTTCATTTCTTACAATTGTAAAAAGCCAGGTCTCAAAATTAGCCTTGCTAGATGAGTAGCTATCTAAGTTGGCATGGACCTTTTCAAAGACAAGAAGAGCTATATCTTCAGCGTCCATATGATTTAGAGTTTTTATATTTATAAACTTGTATACTTTATCAAAATATTTTTCAAAGATATCTTCAAAATTCAAGGAACCACCCCCTAGTGTGTAATTTGAACTAATCTAGATTAATTATAACCTCTTTCATCTATATATACGTAAAAAATGGATCTTCTATTAACAAAAATTCAAAAATTCTAGTAAACAAGAAAATAGATGAGTTTCCTATTGAGTGTGTGACAGTATTTATATTTTGAGATATGGTGCTTGGTGGCTTCTGTAAGAAGGATGGTTTAGAAAGTAATTTTAAATATTTTTGTAAAAAGTGAATATATATGAAAATATTGGATATATATCAAATAAGTTAAATTTAAGACATAAATTTTAGTATCATTTATTTTAAATCCCCTGGGTCTGCTCAATCATAGGGGATTTTTTAGTTTTTGATGATTTGAAAGGACACTTGATAGCAGGGGATTTTGACCCTAAAAAAATGAAAGAGGATGATTCGGGGATAGATTAGCCACCTCTGGGACATCTTTATTTGTATCGGAATTATTCTCTACAGTATAGATAAAGTTAAGCGAAATAAGTTAAGTTAATGGTAGAATGCTCTACTGCAAAATTGAGGGAAAATATTGGTTACAAGGGTTAAATCATAGATATTTAAAATAGTATTGAAAGTAAGGTGTTTAGATTGAAGAAAATTTTAAACGAAGAATTTAAGGAGAGGTATATACCAGATCCATCAAAGGTACATGAAATATTTTACAAGGACTGCCAAGAAGTTTTAAAAAATCGTTTAATAGCAATAATTGTGGTAGCTTTGATGATTTTCCCGTCACTATATGCCTGGTTTAATATTGAAGCCTTTTGGGATCCCTATGGCAATACCAAAAACCTAAGTGTGGCAATTGTAAATCAGGATGAGGACTATGAATTTAAAAATCAAAAATTGAATTTTGGTAAGGATATAGTCAATAATCTTAAAGATAACAAGAGTCTTGATTGGAATTTTGTGGATTCAAAAACGGCCATGAAGGGTCTCAACACAGGTAGGTATTATGCTATTTTGACTATACCTAAAGATTTTACGGAATCTCTCTTATCTGTGACTCAGGTGGACGTTAGAAAGGCAAAAATAGTATATACTACTAATGAAAAGACCAATGCAATTGCAGAGAAAATAACTGACCAGGGGGCTAATAAGCTCCAGGAAAAAATCAGTAAACAGTTGATTCAGGTTATTAGCAAGACGTCATTAGGGGCTATGGGCGGTATTTCTAATATGACAGGGGATATTAATCCAAAGTTGACAGAAATGAAAAAGTCACTACAAAGATTGGATAAGCAATTGGTCAATAGCAAGAAATTGGCTGAAAATAATAAAGGCATGGTTGGCGATTTAGATAAGTCACTTGCAAATTCAAGATCTAGTCTTGATGCTATTAGAAGGACTATGAACAATACCAAAAAAATTAATGATGATATAGCTAGTATGGCTACTGATACCACTTCAAGTGTTCAAAATGCATCGACTAGTCTAAAAACTGGATTAAGGGATGTATCTAGGTTATTAAATACATCGTCTAGTATGGCCCAGTCATTATATTCTATAGGTGACAAAGGAGCCCAGCAAGCTATTACAAGTATAGGAAATATTAAAGATAAGATAGACCAAGCCGCTACAAAAGTCAGTAATATCAGTCAGCTGATAAGTGACATAAATATAATAAATTCCAACATTTTAAATAATGCTGCTAGTAGGTTGGATGGACAGTACAGGAGATTGAATGATGCAAGCTCTAGACTATCGGATATTATAAACCAGATAAACATTACAAACAGTCTGACAGATTCTATGGTTCAGGATATTGTAAATATAGTCGATGATTCAAACAGGGGTATAAATGATATCATTTTAGATTTTGACGATTTAGTAACCAAGCCACTTGCTAAGATAGACAATCATACATCGACAATAACTGGTGATATAAGAAATGTGGTTGACTCTACTAGCCAATTATATCCAAATATAAACAATTTTATAGATAATGCGACTTCTGTGAACGGAAGGATAAATTCAAGCATAACTATTCTTGCAAGTTCTATAGATATATTGAGAGGCCAGGTATCGGATTCTATAAAGATGATTGATGAAATACAAAATAATAAGGACCTAAATGCCTTTAATAAGGTTATTAAGTCAAATATACTTGATAGGGCTGATTTTATCAAAAATCCAGTCGAAATCAAGGAGGATAAGATGTACAAGATGGCAAATTATGGATCTTCTATGGCTCCATTTTATAGTGTTCTTGCCGCTTGGGTAGGTGTTATAATACTTGCTACAATTATGTCTACGGAGCCAAGCAAACAGTATAGGAGTATTGACAGGTATTTTGGGCGTCTATCATTTTTTATGGTCTTGGCCATTATCCAGTCTTTGATCATATCTACTGGAGACCTGGCACTCTTAGGTGTTACAGCTAAGAATCCGCTCCTATTTATACTAGTTCTAATGTTATGTAGTATAGCATTTTGTATTTTGATATACACACTCGTGACCTGCTTTAGGACCTTGGGTAAGGGTATAGCCATGTTTTTATTAGTTATTCAGATAGGTGGATCTGGTGGTACCTTCCCTATCCAGATGACTCCTACCTTCTTTAGAACCATAAATTCAGTAATACCATTCACTTATGGTATCAACGCTTGCAGGGAGGCCATAGGTGGTGTCTACATGCAGAACTTGCTTCAAGATATAGGGGCCTTATTGGTATTTGCTATAATACCTTTGATATTTGGTATAATGTTTAAGTCAGGTATAAATGACCTTTTAGACCCATTATCAGAGAAGTTTGAGAAGAGTTTCTTGATGCACTAGAAAATTCAGCAAAATTGTTATATACTGTAATGAGGTAATTTTATAAATTTTATTATGCTAGTTTATGGAGGCAGTAATATGTTACTTGTATTTGCAAGGGTGAAATGAAATTTAATTTAAAATTTCTTAAATTTACTATTGACTTTTACAATTTCTAATCGTATAATTGAATACAACAAATAGATATTAGCCGTTGAAGAAGAGAGTAGCTTGGATGAATTTACAGCGAGTCGGGGTTTGGTGTGAGCCTGATATTGGATTTTATAGTGAAGAGAGCTTCGGAGGTTATTAGAGGAATTTAGTATTCTAATAGGTTTCCCGCCTTAAGGGTTTGAGAGGACAAGATTAATTGTCAATAAGAGTGGTAACGCGGTATATTCGTCTCTTAGCTAGTATTAGCTAAGAGACTTTTTTTATTACTTTATACACTGGGGTTTACAACTGGCCAGTCTTGGTATATAAGGTAAGTAGTAGCTAATACTAGCCAAACCATAGTCGATGATTCAACTTGTCAACAAGAGTGGTAACGCGGTATATTCGTCTCTTAGCTAGTATTGGCTAAGGGACTTTTTTTATTTTGACTTATATTTTATTTTAAAAGGAGAAGAGACATGAAAGCAGGATTAAAGAAATTAATGGCATTAGGTTTAGTAGCAGTATTATCAATAGGTTTAGTTGGCTGTGGTAGCAAGACAGCAGACACTTCTGGAGGTGGACAGCCTGCCCTAGAGCAGATAAAGAAAAATGGCAAGCTTGTTGTAGCTACATCACCAGACTATCCACCATTTGAATTTATGGTATCAGAAGGTGGTAAGAGCAATATAGTTGGTGCAGACATAGACCTAGCAAAGAAGCTAGCAGAAAAGATTGGTGTAGAGCTAGAGATAAAGGGTATGGACTTTGATGCCTTGCTACCAGCCCTACAGGCAGGTAAGGCTGACATGGTAATCACTGGTATGACACCGAATGAAGAACGTAAAAAGGCTGTAGACTTCTCAGAAATCTACTTCCAGGGAGAAAATGCAGTGGTTGTAAATGTCAAGGATGCAGGAAAGTTTACTTCAGAAGACCAGTTAAAGAAGGCCAAGATAGGTGTCCAGAAGGGTTCTACTCAGGAGACATATGTAAAGGACAACCTAAAGGCAGAGAACTTCAAGTCATTGACTTCAGTTCCAGACTTGATTACAGATATGAAGAATGGCAACCTAGATGCTGTAGTATTGAATAGTAAGGTTGCAGGAATAAATGTAGGTAAGTATGATGGTATAAAGGTAGTTGAAAACTTGAAGCTGACTAATGGTGGAGAAGAAGAAGCCATGGCAGTTGCACTAAAGAAGGGCGATAACAAGGATTTAGTTAAGTTGATAAATGAAGAGATTAAGGCTCTACAGGACAGCGGTGAATATGACAAGATACTTGCCAATGCAGTAGACCTAGTTTCAAAGGAAACGAAATAATTATAAGAGTGATTGTAGATAGAGGAGTATAGAATGGATTTTAGTTTTGTTGGAGATTACTACCTGTCATTCCTACAAGGGGCAGGAGTTACAGTTTTATTATCTTTTTTGGCCTTGCTATTTGGTTTTATGATAGGCCTGGTAGCCTGTGTATGTAAGATATCAAAAAAGCTTGTATTAAAATGGATAGCAAGTGTTTATATTGAAGTTATAAGGGACACACCCTTGGTAGTCCAGGTTATGATCATAGTGTTTGGCCTACCTGCCTTGGGAGTTCACTATCCAGCCTTGTTTGGATATGATGAAGCCTTTACTGGAGCACTTATAGCCCTAATCCTTAATTCAGGTGCCTATATAGCGGAAATCTTGAGGTCAGGTATATCATCTGTTGACAAGGGACAGATGGAGGCTAGTAGGTCACTGGGCTTGACTTATATACAGTCGATGAGGTATGTAATAGTACCACAGGCTATAAAAAACATATTACCAGCCTTGGCAAATGAATTTATATCATTGGTAAAAGAGTCAGCCATAGTATCATTCGTAGGTGTAATGGATATTATGTTTATAGCCAACTCAGTAAAGAATTCAACATATAATGCATTTGGTCCACTTTTGATTGCAGCCTTGATATATTTTGTAATTACATTTACATTATCTAAGCTTGTAGGCCTGCTAGAAAAGAAAATGACTGTAGAAAGATAGGAGAGTAAGATGAGCGACAAGGAAGTTTTATTAGAGCTAAAAGACCTGCACAAGTCTTTTGGAAAATTAGAGGTAATAAAGGGGATAGACCTTGAAATAGACAAGGGCGATATCCTAGTTATAATAGGCCCATCAGGCTCAGGTAAGAGTACGGTCTTGAGGTGTATGAATCTTTTAGAGGAACCAACATCAGGCCAGATTATATTTGAGGGCCAGGATATACTTAAAAATATAAAAGCTATAGACAAGACTAGAGAAAAGATAGGCATGGTATTCCAGAATTTCAATCTTTTCCCAAACAAAACCATTCTAGACAACATAACCCTAGCCCCTATGAAGGTCAAGGGTAAGAGCAAGGAAGAGGCTGAAAAAAAGGCCAAAGAACTATTGGAGAGAGTAGGTCTACTGGACAAGATAAACGCCTACCCAGTCCAACTATCAGGTGGTCAGCAGCAGCGTATAGCCATAGCAAGAGCCCTAGCAATGGAACCAGATATGATGCTATTTGACGAACCTACATCAGCCCTAGACCCAGAGATGGTAAAGGAAGTTCTAGACGTAATCAAGGAATTGGCAGATGAGGGCATGACAATGGCCATAGTTACGCATGAAATGGGCTTTGCCAAGGAAGTTGCAGATAGGGTCATATTTGTAGACGGAGGAAAGATTGTAGAAGATGGAAGTCCAGAGGAGGTCTTTAATAATCCTAGGAGTGATAGGGCCAAAGACTTCTTTGATAAGGTCTTGATTTAATACGAAAAAAAAGAATTTATATAAGGCTTTACAGAGTGTGAAGTCTGTAGTATAATAGATGAGTCGTGTAGTATTTACACAATAAAGGCATAGCCTTTAAATGGACAATGTAGCGAAATTTCCTTCTAAGGTGTGTTTGGTTTAGGAGTTTCACACATCCATTTTTCGAAGTGGACAATGCACAAGGTGTGCATCCATAGTTTATATTTAAAAAGGAGAAATAATATGTCATCAATTACAAGAGGACCTAAGTTTAAGTTATCTAGAAGACTAGGACTTAACGTTTGTGGTCATCCAAAGGCAATGAACAGAGCTGGTAAGGGTACTGCTAGAAGTGATAAGAAGCTTACACCATATGGTCAGCAGCTACTTGAAAAGCAGAGACTAAGAGCTTACTACGGAATATCTGAAAAGCAGATGAGAATCTACATGAAGAAGGCTCAGAAGGCTAAAATAACTACAGGTACTGCAGTTATAAGAACTCTAGAATGTAGACTAGATAACCTAGTATATAGGATGGGTCTAGCTAACTCAATCAGACAGGCTAGACAGATGGTATCTCACGGTAACATCCACGTAAACGGAAGAAAGGTAGATATACCATCATTCATAGTTAGTGTTGGAGATGAAATCTCTCTAAGAGAAAAGTACAGAACTAACGAATTATTTAAGGCTAACTTTGAAGCAGCAGCTTTAAGTGAATATCCTTACTTAACTAAGAACCAGGCTAACTTCTCAGCTGTATTGACAAGATTGCCTGAAAGAGAAGAAGTGCCAATAGAAATCAACGATGCACTAGTAGTCGAATTCTACTCTAAGTCTTCATTATAAGATTGATTTTAAAGAGGGTTTTTATAACCCTCTTTTTTTGCACCAAAAAAAGTAAGGGCACCACACCGACTATTATGTCAAATGCAATGCCCTTTTCAAGGTGGCTACCCTTTCAGGTAAGTCTCTTACTTGTCTTGCTATTTATATATTATATCTTAAATTAGTTTTCTTTATTTTCGAAGGTATTATTTTTCTTCTTTCTTCTTATAGTTCTTATACTTCTTATAAGAAACATCCACTAGAGATTTTTCCTTGCTATGTGTCAACATTTCCAGTGCCTCGGATACCTTATAGAAGCCTCCACCTAAAAACTCACCAGATAGCTTGACTTCTTGGCCAGCAGATTCCATAACGTACCACATAATTGCGTTACAAACCCTTTGATTTCTACTTCTTGAGAAAAATTCATATATAGTATCACCAGCTATATCTAGTATCTTAGCATCAACGCCGGTTTCAAATTTAACCCTCTGCATTGCGCTTTCGTGAGGTAGACCCTCGCCAATGATCTTACCCTTAGGTAGAGTCCATTCACCCTTGTCATTCTCAACTAATAGAACCTTATTTGCATAAAACACAACACCACCAGAACAACGTCTCACTATCATCTTGAATCCCTCCAGTTTAAATAAGTAATATTACCATACCACGCACCTACGTGGCTACTTTTTGATCTTGTACTTGGAATATAGCTTGTCCAAAGAAAGGATACAGGCCCTAATCACATATTCCTTTTCAAAATCAGCCTTGTTTCTAATAACATTTTCCAAGACTCTAATGCTATCCCTATTACCAATATCACCCAAGAACTTGGCACAATACTGTCTGATTTGAGGATTTTCATCCATTAGTCCGATTTCAACTACAGGAGTACTGTTTTCGCTGCCAATCTTGCCAATGGCAGAGTAGGCTATCCTCCTAAGATTGGAGTGCCCCTTTTCAGTTAGGGGGTAAAGTATATTCAGAAACCTGTCATCCCTAAATTCCCCTGCAGTCCAAACTAGGACCATCAAATCGTCAATATTATTAAGTTTTAAGATACCTTTATAGACCTGTCTTTTAAAAGCATTTTTATCCTTATCAGATAAATTATCTAAAAACTCCAATCGCTCTTCCTTGGTCAATGCAAGGTAATCCATGATAATATCGTTTTCATTAGCCTTCTTACTCTCTTTATTAGACTGGCGAATTTCCATCTTTGCCGTAATTAATTGAGCATTGACCTCATCCTGCGATATATTCCTTATCCTTGCTATTTGTGGTACAGTTAGCGAGTCTCTATAAAGGAGATAAGTTATAAAGTAATCCTCAAGGTCGTCGACATTATCCCATCCTATTACCAATTTTGTCCCCTCCTTCTATGATTTTTAGGTCTGGTGAGAACTAGTACAACCAGAAGCTAAAAATTATATTAATATCTTATTCTATAAAACTGGATAAAATCCTTCTTATTGATAAAAATTATTTATAAAATTTTTAAAATATTCCGAAATATTTATTAATTTAAATTTTCAAATAGCCTCTACAAGACCTTTCACTTAGCTATAGCCTGAGATTATAAGGGACTTTGGCGAAATTTTCTTCATATATGTGGTATAATAAAGTTATTGAAGGGAAGGGGTGTTTTAGTGGAGACATACAGGACAATACACGACTATGGCAGTGACGAAGTTACGATTGAAAAATCGCTTTTTATCGGTTATGCCAAGCCAGTTGAAACTGAAGAGGAAGCTAGAAGTTTTATAGATGAAATAAGGGCCAAACACAAGGATGCCACCCATAATGTATGGGCCTATGTGATCGGGCAAAATATGAACATACAGAGGTATAGTGACGATAGAGAACCCCAAGGTACTGCCGGAATACCTACACTAGAAGTGATAAAAAAGGAAGGTCTGTGTAATGTAGTTGTCGTGGCTACTCGTTATTTTGGTGGAATCAAGCTGGGTGCAGGTGGTCTAGTGCGTGCCTATACCAAGACTGCAAAGATTGGATTAGAGGCAGGGCAGATAGTGGAAAAGATGCCATTTGTTGAGGTATCTGTAGGTTTGGACTACACTCTTTTGGGCAAGGCTCAAAATGAACTAGCCAATAGGGACTATCATGTAAAAGATATAGAGTATATGGACAGCGTAAATATTATCATTAATTGTGAGCGGGATAGGACAGAAGACTTGAAGGCCCTATTTACAGAGCTTACCAGTGGACAGGCAGAGATAGAGGAAAAGGGTGAATTTTATCTATCGGTTAAGGATGGAAAAATATTGTAGAAGAGCAGGTGAATTCGATTCAAAAGTAATGAAAATGCATAAACAATCAGCAATATATAAATAATCAATGAGAAAACAAAGTATATAAATTAGGAGGATTTTATGTTGACTAGAAGACAGCAGATTGACAAGACAGTAGAGTGGATTAGGGCTAAGGTTGAAGAGGCCCATTGCAAGGGTGTAGTAGTAGGTGTATCAGGTGGTATAGATTCAGCTGTAGTTGCCTACTTGATCAAGGAGGCCTTTCCAGAAAATTCTATGGGTGTAATAATGAACATAAAGAGCAACCCACAGGACAAGATTGATGGTATGAAGGTTATAGATGGCTGTGGTATTGAATACCTAGAGTTTGACCTAGATGAGCCACAGATAGATATCCTAAATATGGTTACAGATAAGTTGAAGGACAAGGGTCTATACAGGGAAGAATCATTAAAGATGACAGATGCAAACCTAAGGGCTAGGGTCAGGATGGCGACAGTCTATACAGTGGCCAATAATCTGGCTTACCTAGTAGCAGGTACTGATAATGCTGCAGAGCTTCATACTGGTTACTTTACAAAGCATGGTGATGGTGGTGTTGACTTCTTGCCAATTGCTAACCTTACTAAGGGTGAGGTTTTCGAGTGGGCCAAGGAATTAGGTATCCATGAGGACTTGATCAACAAGGCTCCATCAGCAGGTCTATGGGAAGGTCAGACTGACGAGAATGAAATGGGAACTACATACAAGTATATTGACATGGTACTTGAGGGCAAGGGAGATCAGGTTCCTGAAAAGGATAAGGCTATAATTGACAGGCTGCACAGGCTTAGTGAACATAAGAGGGTGCCAGCAGCTAGACCACCAATTTTTGAATAGAAATATACAAGATGTGTAAATTTATAAAGATATTTGATATAATCAATCAATAAAAATATTGGGCCCCAAACTTTAAAGAAGAGTCAGGGGCCTATTGTAGGTAGATTTATATTAACTAATAGTGAAATTTGTGATATAATATTTGGGTGACAATTCGTATAAAGTATTTAAAATATATAAATAAGTATTAAGGAGTGAAATTATGGGTCGTATTCATAATATTGAAGGAAGAAAAAATAAACAGGACGCAGCAAGGTCAAATGTATTTACAAAGCACGCAAGAGCTATTGCAGTTGCAGCTAGAGAGGGTGGAGGAGATCCAGAATACAATGCATCTCTAAAGGCTGCTATAGTTAAGGCAAAGTCAGACAATATGCCTAACGATAATATAGACAGGGCCATCAAGAAAGGTGTAGGTGGCGGCGAAGGTGAAAACTATGAGTCAATAACTTATGAAGGTTATGGACCAGGTGGAGTAGCCATAATAGTTGAAACACTAACAGACAACAAGAATAGAACAGCTGGTAATGTTAGATACTACTTTGACAAGAACAATGGTAACTTGGGAACACCAGGTTGTGTATCATTTATGTTTGATAGGAAGGGCCAGATTTTCATAGCTGCAGAGGATGCAGATGAAGATGAATTGATGGAAGCATCACTAGACCTAGGTGCAGAGGACTTCATAGCTGAAGAAGAGGGTTATGAAATATTGACTGCTCCAGAAGACTTCAATGATGTTAGAGATGGTCTAGAAGAAAAGGGCTACAAGTTCTTGGCAGCTGATGTAAAACTAATACCTCAGACAACTAGCGTCCTAGAAGAAGATGGACAGATCAAGTCAATGGAAAAGCTATTAGACATACTAGAAGAAGATGATGATGTACAGAATGTACACCACAATTGGGAAATGCCTGAAGCATAGGAAGGATAAAAATGGGAAATACAAACATAGGTCAAGAATTTGACGTTAGAAAATACCATATGTCTATGTACCAGATAGGCACATTTGTATTCAATTATAGGGAAGAAGTCGAAGATGGAGAGAGGTTTGTGGAAATAGATGTATACAAGCTGAGCCATCCAGTAGTTCTTTATATAAAGACTTATAGGGCCCCTTATTTCGAGGAAACAGAGCCAGTTGGTGTTTGTGAAGCCTTATACGAGGAGTTCTATCTAGCGACAGACCAGGAGGGTGAAGAGGCCTCTCCTGAAAACTAGATTGCTAGTTAATAAAAAATAATTATATAAGCTAGCGGGTTAGTTTATATAATAGGCACCTATTTTAGTGTGATAATATAAGTATAGTAAAGGGCTAGCCACAAATAAGGCTAGCTCCTTTTTATATGTATGACGGGCATGCCGTCAGTCTG
>NZ_JRNB01000016.1 GCF_000758885.1 Peptostreptococcus sp. MV1
CGAACGGCACGCTCCGTGGTGTGAGAGGGAGGAGAAAGTCCTCCCTACTCGATTAAGTTATATAGATTATATATAAATCCTTAAGAGATGGTTTATATTGACGATTTTGTAGATATGTAGTATTACCAGCTTACATATCTTGCTCTTTAGCTGGAATAAAATTAAGCTCTGAAATATATAAAAATATATATTTATAGGTGTCTATGTGGTATAATAGATTATATTGACTTAATTAGATTTAAATAGAATAAAAATGTTAGGAGGTATAACTTTGGACATAAAATTGATATGTGATAGTTTATGTGATATTCCTGATGAATTATATGACAAAGAATACTTGGAAATAGTGCCGTTGACTTTGATATTAGACGGAAAAGAGTATAGAGATAATATAGATATAACTAAGGAAGAATTCTACCAAAGAGCTCTAAAGTCCAGCGAGATACCAAAGACTTCTCAGGCGACTTATATGCAGTTCAAGGAAGTTTTTGACAAGGCCATGGAAGAGGGCAAGAAGGTTATTTGTATTACTGGTGCATCTACTAAGAGTGGTACTTATCAAAGTGCCATCTTGGCCAAGAATGATACTGACGGACCTATACATGTCTTTGATACAGAACAACTGTCTTTGGGGGCAGGTCAGTATGTGGTCAGGGCTTGTGATATGATAGATGAGGGCATTTCATATGAAGAACTTTTAGATAATCTAGAGGGACTACGTGAGAGTGTGAGCATCCTATTTGCCCCAGCCTCATTTGACTTTTTGAAGAAGAGTGGTAGGGTACCACTATCTACAGCTATTTTGGGTAATATGCTTAGTATCAAGCCAATATTTATCATGGAAAAGGGTGAGATAGCCCTTGAAGCCAAGGTTAGAGGTATTAAGAAGCTAGTTAGCAAGCTAGTAGATACAGTTATAGAGAAGAATGAAAAGTACCTGAGTGAAATAACCCTAATGGTTGGCTATGGATCAAATCTAGAAAATTTCGCTAAATTAAACGAGGAAATTGAAAAGAGATTAAAGGACAAGGTAAAGAAAATAGTATACACAAAGGGTGGAGCTTGTATATGTTCACATACTGGTCCAGACATAGTTGCAATTAGTTATTCAAAATGATTTCAACTAACACTAACTAGTTTTACTAGTTATATGTCAATTAGTAATATAAATAAAATTAGTAACAGAAGAAGTAAGAGGAGGAAACTATGTTCGAACATAGAATATTTAAAACGGAAATCGCCGGCAGAACGTTAACTGTTGAAATAGGTAAGATTGCCGAAATGACAAATGGTAACTGTATCATCAGCTATAGTGATACTATGTTAATGGTCAATGTGACTAAATCAGCACAACCAAGGGATGGGATTGATTTTTTCCCACTAAGTGTAGATTTTGAAGAAAAGTTGTATTCAGTTGGTAAGATACCAGGTGGATTTTTAAAGAGGGAAGGTAAGGCTTCTGAAAAGGCGACTTTGACATCTAGACTGATAGATAGACCTATCAGGCCTCTGTTTCCAGAAGGCTTTAGAAATGATGTTCAGGTAGTTGCTACTGTCTTGTCAGTAGAGCAGGATTGTACACCAGACATAGTGGCTATGCTGGGATCTTCAATTGCCCTATCAATATCTGATATACCTTTCAACGGACCAACTGCATCAGTTCTAGTTGGACTAGTAGATGGTGAATTCGTATTGAATCCAAACCAGCAAGAGAGAGAAGAGAGTACACTACACCTAGTAGTATCAGGTACTAAGGAAGCAATCATGATGGTTGAAGCTGGTGCCAAGGAAGTTGATGATGATGTAGTTTTAGATGCCATCCTTTATGCTCATGAAGAAATAAAGAAAATTGTTGAATTTATAGAGGGTATAGTTGCAGAAGTTGGACATGAAAAGTGCCCAGTTGAACTGCATGTGCCAAGTCAGGAAGTAGAAGTAGCTGTCAATGAATTTGCTAGAGAAAAGATGAGACAGGCAGTAAAGACAGTTGAAAAGATGGAAAGAACTGAAAAGATGGACGCTGTCAGCGAAGAGACTATGGCCCATTTTGAAGAGCAGTGGGAAAACTTCGATGAAGTAGCAGGAGATATAGAGGATGTCCTACACGCAATCATAAAGGACGAAGTTAGAAGCTTGATAGCTGACCACAGTGTTAGACCAGACAATAGGTCCCTAGATGAGATTAGACCAATCTGGTGTGAAGTTGGCATGATACCTAGGACTCACGGTTCTTCAATATTTACAAGAGGTCAGACTCAGGTAATGAATGTAACTACACTAGGTGCCTTAGGCGATGTACAGAAGCTAGACGGACTAGATGAAGAAGAAAACAAGAGATATATGCACCACTACAATTTCCCAGCATATTCAGTTGGTGAAACTAGACCTTCAAGGGGTCCAGGTAGAAGAGAAATAGGTCATGGTGCCTTGGCTGAAAGGGCCCTACTACCAGTAATACCTAGCAAGGAAGATTTCCCATATGCTATTAGACTGGTATCAGAGGTATTGAGCTCTAACGGTTCTACATCTCAGGCATCAGTTTGTGCATCTACACTTTCACTACTAGATGCAGGTGTACCTATCAAGGATATGGTAGCAGGTATAGCTATGGGTCTCATCAAGCACCATGGTAAGGTAGCTGTATTATCAGATATCCAGGGTATGGAAGACCACCTAGGCGATATGGACTTCAAGGTTGCAGGTACTGAAAAGGGTATAACTGCTATCCAGATGGATATCAAGATAGCTGGTATAGATGAGCCAGTTCTTAGACAGGCTCTAAAGCAGGCTAGAGAGGGTAGACTACATATACTTGGCGAAATGAGAAAGGTAATTACTGAACCTAGACCAGAGCTATCTCAGTATGCTCCAAAGATTGTCAAGATGATGATAAATCCAGACAAGATCAGAGACGTAATCGGACCTGGTGGAAAGATGATCAACAAGATTATCGATGAAACTGGCGTAAAGATAGATATAGAACAGACTGGTGAAGTATTTGTTGTCGGCGTTGATTCAGATATGATTAAGAGGGCCCTAGCAATGGTAGAGGAAATAGTTGCAGAGGCTGAGCCAGGCAAAATCTACAAGGGTACTGTTACAAGAATAGAAAAATTCGGTGCCTTCGTTGAGATACTACCAGGCAAGCAGGGTCTGCTTCATATATCTCAGATATCTAAGGAAAGGGTAGCTAAGGTTGAAGACGTATTGGCTATCGGCGACCAGATAGATGTTTTAGTAACTGAAATAGATGACAAGGATAGGATAAATCTTTCAATAAAGGCTATTAAGAGATAGTTTAGAGTATAGTTTATTAAGGGTCAGTGTGAATAGATTTTGCACTGACTTTTTTATGTTTTTTGACTTGAAGTTTAAAGTGATTATTTACTTCAGTTATAAAATGAGGATAGTTTTTCAAAGGGAAATTTACTGTTTGAGGATGGAGGCAAGTGTGACTATGGAAAATACTATTATAAGTAGCAAGCTTAAAACTAAGTATGGTAAAAGTGTGGGAGTTTTACTTTTTTCAATTTTTATAGTAACATCTTTTACAGTTAATGGTAGGGCTTTAGATAGGATAGCTGGATACAATAGGTTTGAAACATCAGTGGAGATATCCAAGAAGATTAGTTCTGATAAGACACCTGTAATTTTGGCCAATGGAAGGTCCTATATCGATGCCTTATCTGGAGGCAGTCTGGCAGCTGCTAGTAGGGGAAGGATTCTTCTCACAGAAACTGACTCTCTACCTCTAGCTACCATGAATGAAATACTAAGGACTAAACCGGACAAGGTATATATACTGGGTGGCAAGTTTTCTGTATCGAGTGGAATTGAGGAAGAGTTAAAATTTAAGGGGTATAATGTAGTAAGAATCAGCGGACAAGATAGGTATGAAACATCTACTAAAATTGTAGATGAAATAAAGTTAAATTATGGCCTTGATGAAATTTGTATAGTGACCAATCAAATGGATGCAATTTCTGCCTGTGCCTACTGTGGTGAAAAGAAGCCTATACTTTTGGTAAATAAGGAAAAGCCAAATTATAATCTGCTTGACAAGTATAGTAGCCTAGAAAAATTTGCTATAGGTGGAAGAGAATCTATAAGTCAAGACCTATATGAAAGATTGGGTATGAATAGAAGAATAGCAGGT
Organism: Peptostreptococcus sp. MV1; assembly: GCF_000758885.1. Taxonomy (GTDB): domain Bacteria; phylum Bacillota; class Clostridia; order Peptostreptococcales; family Peptostreptococcaceae; genus Peptostreptococcus. Next base: position 4,157 of record NZ_JRNB01000016.1, read on the forward strand.
GAGAATAGGTATGAAACTGCCATAGAAATTTCCAAGCTTATAGATGGTGACAGGGTCTATGTAGCCAGTGGCCAAAATATAATTGACGCCCTAGCTCTTGGTCCGCTAGCTTATCAAGATGGAGCAGCTATAATATTGACTAATAAGTCAGGTATAAACAGGTCTTACAAACCATATATCAATGAAAAATACAATGATATAAGTCTCGTTGGTGGACCAAATTGGGTTCCAAATGACTTGTTCAAGTCACATGATAAGCCGGAAATAAAACCTGACAAGAAACCTAATAAGGATAGTCAGGAGAAAAATATAATACCAAAAAACAGGTCTTCATTTGAATACTGGGACTATTATAACCACTATGACAGTCGGGTAATATACAGTCAATACCAGATAAGAGAGATTAATAAGAATAATATTTCAAGGTCCAAATATCTAAATAAATTAGAAGACATTAAAGGTCAATATGGTTTTATAGCCAATAGGACGGTAATGAGAGGTAGGCCGGCTAGGATAGATTCATCTAGGGGCCAAGACCAAGGTGCCCTAACAGGTTTATTCCCTTGGGATGAGCTTGTAATAGTAGGACAAAATTCAGACAAGACTTGGTCTAAGGTATATTCAGTAGACTATTGCGGCTGGGTTCCTACAAAGAATATAATGAAGGTCACAAAAGAAGAATTTTTAGCCAATAGAAGTGTAGATTTTGCAACCTTTATAAATAGACAAAAGTATACAGGAGGCTACACTATAGATATGGGTACTAGGATGCCTATAGTATCAGAAGATTCTACTAGTTTTAAGTTGGCAATGCCAATTGCAGGAAACTCTTACAGGACTACTAGCATAAGTTTGGATAGGTCAGAGGCTGTAAAGTCTTACCTTGACTTTAGCCAGGCAAATATAATCAGGCAGGCCTTAAAGTTTGAAGGTGAGAGCTATGGTTGGGGGCACAGCAACAATACTAGAGATTGCTCTGGATTTATTAGGGATATATACAGGTCATTTGGTCTTGTAGTATCTAGGGATGCATCCAGTCAAAGCCAAGATCTAGTTGGCAGGAAGATAGATTTTGCTTCATATAATTCGAGAAGAGCCAAGGAGGATTTCCTGCTTAGGCAGAAACCAGGCATAAGTATGTACATGAAGGGTCATGTGATGATGTATTTAGGCAAGGATTCCAAGTCTAGACCTCATATGATCCACCAGTATGGATATGCCTTTGTGAATGGTAGAAATACAGCAGTTTTTAGAAATGAAATTAATGATGTGGCAAGGAAGGCGACTTCATCAGCAGCCTTTATAGACTTTGTTACATCTGGACGTGATTTTACCAACTAGCCTATTTGGATATTGGTCGTCAGTTAAATAAGGAGAGATAATGATAAAATATAAATCATTGAAAAATGGATTGAGGATAGTTGCCGAGGAAATACCTTATGTAAAGTCGGTGTCGGCAGGTGTCTGGATAAATGTAGGAGCTAGGATGGAGGAAGGCTATCCTCCTGGACTAGCCCACTTTATAGAGCATATGCTCTTCAAGGGTACAAAAAAGAGGTCATCCAAGAAAATATCCAATGATATCGACTATTATGGGGGACTTTTGAATGCCTTTACTGGTCATGACCATACCTGTTACCATGTAAAGATGCCCTATAACCGCATATTGGAAGGCCTTGATGTCATAGGAGATATACTTACAGGTTCATTATTTTCAGAAAGTGATATAGAAAAGGAAAAGCTGGTAATTCGTGATGAGATAAAGATGTATGAGGATTCACCAGAGGACTATCTCTATGAGGAACTTCTAAAGAGGACCTATTCCAATCGAGGCATAGGCAGGTCGGTTTTGGGCAGTATAGAATCCGTTTCTGAGATATCTAGGAAGGATATTATTGATTTTTTTGGGAAATACTATATACCTAACAATGCAGTTTTGGTGATGAGTGGAAACTTCCTACTTGAAGAAATAAGCAATGAATTAGAAGATATTTTTTCTGACTGGAAGAGAAGAGATTTTTCAATTAAGAGACAGGAACAGACCTTTATAGCCCAAACTTATATAGAGGATAGGGATGATGAGCAGTCTAATATTGGTATCTTGTTCCAGTGCCCAAACGATAGTGACTACAAGGATTTTTTGGCAGTCAAGTTGGTAAATAATATATTGGGGAATTCCACTAGTTCTAGGCTCTTCCAAAATATAAGAGAGAGCAGGGGACTTACCTATAATATATATTCTTCAGATTCTTTTTATGTAGATTATGCAGAGTTGGGTATATATTCAAGTATGGCTGATGATAATTTGCAGGAGGTCTATAGGCTGATTATGGCTGAAATAGCTTCTTTAAGAGAGTCTTATATCAGTCAGGAAGAGTTGAATTTTGCCAAAGAGCAGTATAGGGGAAGTGTCCTTATGAATATAGAAGATACAGAGGACAGGATGCTGTTAATCGGCGAATACGAGGTCAATAACAAGAGGCTCCTAGCCATAGATGAAATAATGGATATTCTAGATGATATAGACCTGGAATATATGAAGAAAGTAATAGATAGTATATTTGGCTCTCCTATGTCTCTGGGTATTACAGGTAGGTCGGCGACCTTGTTGATGAGTCAAATTGAAGGATTAAGTGAGGTGAAATAATGCCTAGCAAGAAGAGTAGGCAGCCTAGTAGGAGGTCTGGACCACCTGCCAAGGCTATCAAAAAAAAGAAGAAAAAGCAAAATAAAAGACCTAAGGGAGGACTGAGGATAAATGGAGAGTACCAATATTTAATACTGGTATTTTTTGGTCTCTTCTTCGCTTATGGGCTAATGTCATCATCAACAGCCCTATTGCCTAGGATAATACAGTTATTGTGCAAGGGCTTGTTTGGCGGCCTAGCTCTCTTGATACCATTTGTGATGGTAGTTATGGGAGTTACAGGTCTATTGGATGGCAATGAAAAAATAGATAGGATAAAAAAAACTAGGATATTTTATATATTTGTATTGTTTTTGGTAATATATTACGGTTTGATAAATTATGCCAGAACACCATCAGAGAGTCCATTTAATCTTGATATGGTCCAGGATATAATCAAGATGGGAGTATCAAAAGAAGGCGTAGGTCTAATACCTTCAGTAGTGACCTATCTTCTTAGCCACTTGCTTGGATTTGCTGGTGCATGGTTGTTGACAATATTTGCGACTATCTTGGCTTGCCTATACTTCTTTGATATTTCTGTCAAGGATATAGTGGCCTATATCAAAAATCCTAAGGATTCAAATAATATTATAAATAAGATTAGGGTCAAGTTTGGCAAGAAGGCCAAGATAGATGGTGTAGATGACAAGACAATCTTAAATAAAACTGGCCTATTTGAAAAGATTAAGGACAAGTTCCATAAGGATGAGGATGAAGTTTATGATGAGGATATAGATGACGACAAGACTATAAAGATTGTAGGTTTCAACAAGGCAGAAGATGACTACCTAGAAATTCTTGAGGGTACGCAGGGTCTATCAGACCTAGAAATTCTTCAGCAGATGCAAAAGGAAGAACCTATAATTGATGGATTAGTTACTAAGGAAGAAGAAATATCTGAGAGGGCAGCTAATAAGCTTCTTCAGTTAGATGAAGAGGATTATGAAGGAAGTCACGGTAAGTCATTGGAAGGTCTCGATATGGAGGAGATACCAAGCAAGAAAAAAATGAATGGATTGACTGAGGATGTTAAATTGAGCCACATCCAAACTAGTAAGACCTATGTGGAAGAGGATGATAAGCTTGTCCAGGAAAATGAACACGAAAAGTACAAAAACTACAAGATGCCACCAATAAGTCTTTTAAAAAAGGTAACAAGCGGAGGCGATAAAAAATCTAAGCACAAGGTACTAGAAAATGCACGCAGGTTAGAGCAGACCCTTAGAGATTTTGGTGTGGATGCTAATATCAACCAGGTAACAGTAGGACCTACAATTACCAGGTATGAGATACAGCCTAGACCCGGTGTCAAGGTCAGTAAGATTGTCAACCTTACTGATGATATAGCTCTTAGTCTAGCTGCCAAGAGCATCAGGATGGAGGCTCCTATACCAGGTAAGAGTGCCATAGGTATAGAGGTTCCAAATGATGAGTCACAGATGGTCAGTGTCAGAGAGATAATAGACAGTGACGAGTTTAAAAACTTCAAATCACCCCTAGCCATGGGGTTGGGCAAGGACGTTGCAGGTCGAATCATAATAGGGGATATAGGAAAGATGCCTCACTTACTGATTGCAGGATCTACTGGTTCTGGTAAGTCTGTATGTGTAAATACACTTATCACGAGTATAATGTATAAGGCCAAGCCAGACGAGGTCAAACTAATGTTAATTGACCCTAAGGTGGTGGAGTTGGCCAACTATAATGGTATACCCCACCTACTAGTTCCGGTTGTAACCGATCCTAAAAAAGCAGCCAATGCCTTGGGTTGGGCCGTTAGTGAGATGAATAGAAGGTACAAGCTATTTGCTGAAAATCAGGTCAAGGATGTCAGCTCCTACAATGAAAAATCTGATGATCCACTGCCTAAGATAGTTATAATAATAGACGAGTTGGCCGACCTTATGATGGTAAGTGCAAATGATGTTGAAGACCATATATGTAGGTTAGCCCAGATGGCCAGGGCAGCTGGTATGCACCTAATCGTTGCTACACAGAGACCATCTGTAGACGTAATCACAGGTGTAATAAAGGCCAATATACCTTCTAGAATTGCCTTTGCAGTATCATCCCAAACAGACTCTAGGACCATAATAGATATGGGTGGAGCAGAGAAACTCCTAGGCAAGGGGGATATGCTATTCTACCCGCTTGGAGCAGCCAAGCCTATGAGACTACAGGGAGCCTTTATATCAGAGGCCGAGTCTGAGAATATTATTGAATATGTAAAGAAGGAAGCTGGGGAGATATCCTATGCTGGAGATATAGAAGAGTCTATTTCAAGTGTCAATACCGAGAGAAATGGCGACGAAGATGAACTTCTATATGATGCAATTAGCTTTGTAGTGGCAAATGGTCAGGCCTCATCTTCTATGCTACAGAGGAAGTACAAGATAGGCTTTAACAGGGCAGCAAGGCTAATAGATAATATGGAAGAGAGGGGCATAGTTGGACCTAGTGAGGGAAGTAAGCCTAGGAAGGTTCTTATTAGCCAAGGAGATCTAGATAGTCTAGAAGGATAATTCAGAAAGAATAATTTAAAATATATAGTGAGATATGGAGGAAGTAATTTGAAAATAGCATTAGAATCCTTGGGATGTTCAAAAAACTTGGTTGATGCTGAGATAATGTTGGGCCAACTAAATAAAAAAGGCCACCAACTGGTTGGAGACTATAATGATGCAGATATAGTAATCGTAAATACCTGTGGATTTATAGAGTCTGCCAAGCAGGAGTCGATTGACTCTATAGTACAATATGCCGACCTTAAAAATGAGGGTAGTCTGAGCTATCTTTTGGTGTCAGGCTGTCTAGCCCAGAGGTATCCAGATGAACTAATGGAGGAAATACCTGAAATAGATGCCATAGTAGGTACAGGCTCCTACGAAAATATAACAGATGTAGTAGACGGTCTAATGAAAAAAGACGGAATAAGATTATTGGGAGATATCAATTTCACCTTTAATGAAGACCTAACAAGGTATGTGTCTACACCTGACCACCTAGCATATTTGAAGATTGGTGAGGGTTGTGACAACCATTGTACCTACTGTATAATACCAAAATTGAGGGGTAAGTACAGGTCTAGAAAGCTTGAAAACCTATTAGAAGAAGCTAAAAAATTAAAAGAAGCTGGTGTCAAGGAACTAGTTGTAATAGCCCAGGATACCAGTGTATACGGTAGGGATATCTACGGTAAGCCAGCCCTGGCAGACCTACTAGAAGGACTAGCTCTACTAGGTTTTGACTGGATTAGGTTTATGTATTCCTATCCAGAGGGGATTAGCCAAGAAATAGTAGACGTAGTTGCCAAGTATGATAATATCTGTTCTTATTTCGATATACCTATGCAGCACGCCAGCGATAAAATTTTAAAGCTCATGAACAGGAAGACTAGTCGTCAGGAGTTAAAGGACAAGATTGAGATGATCAGGGCTAAAATACCTGATGCAACAATTAGGACTACCTTTATAGTTGGTTTCCCTGGTGAAACAGATGAGGACTTTGAAGACCTAATAGACTTTGTAGAGGAAATGAAACTTGATAGGATGGGCGCCTTTACCTATTCTAGGGAGGAAGACACAGCTGCAGATAGACTAGATGGCCACATGGACCAAGAAATAAAGGAAGAGCGTCTACAGAGGTTGATGATGGTCCAGCAGGCCATATCCGAAGAACTAAACAGTAAAAAAATCGGAAAAACTTTCAAGGTCTTGATAGAAGACCAGGTTGATGATACCCTATATATAGGGAGGACTCAGTCTGATGCAGAAGATATAGATAGTGTCATATATGTAGAGTCTAGAGAGAACCTAGAAATAGGGGACTTCGTGAATGTTGTAGTAAAGGAAGCCTTTGAATATGACCTAAAGGGTTGTATAGAAGGGCAGTAGATTTTAAGGAGGCAATAGGATGAATTTACCTAATAAGTTGACAGTTTTTAGAATATGTATGGTTCCCTTGTTTATGCTATTTATCTACCTGCCAATACCTGGCAAGTATTTGATTTCATTAATTATATTTGCTATAGCGGCTATTACAGATGCCTTAGATGGTAGGATAGCTAGGAAATATAATCTTGTAACAGATTTTGGGAAGTTTATGGACCCTTTGGCAGACAAGCTACTAGTTATAGCAGCCCTAACTTGCATGATAAAACCAGGACTAGTACCTGCTTGGATAGTCGTAGTTATAGTAGCTAGGGAGTTGGCAGTTAGTATAATGAGGGCCATAGCAGCAGCTGACGGTAAGGTTATCGCTGCTGGAAATAGTGGCAAGCTAAAGACGGTTACCCAGATGTTCGCCATAGTATTTTTACTTTTGGGAGCCCACACAGATATAGGGCTTATTTTTAAGATAGGTACAGTTTTGATTTATCTTGCAGCCATACTAACCATATATTCAGGATACGAGTATTTTTCAAAGAACAAGGAATTGTTTGAAGATAGGTAGTATAAAAAGTATTATTATGGATTTAAGTGTTATTTTTTATAAAAATGCCTATAAGTTTGTAGTAGGGAAAGATTTCAACTTAAATAGACTGGTATCAGTTAGATAGCATATAAGAATTGAATGAGTAGGCAAACATAGGTGAAAAATAAATAGGCAATTAAGAACATTTGTTCTTGACTCTGTCTGCAAGGTATAATATAATGAACTTATAAGAACATACGTTTAACTAGATAGGAAGGGTAAAAATATGACTATTGATAATAATAAAATGGAGGCCCTAAATGAGGCCCTAAAGAAAATTGAAAAAGAGCACGGTAAGGGTTCTGTAATGAAGCTAGGAGAGACTACTGGTCTAGATATAGATTCTATACCTACAGGTGTTATAGGTTTGGATATAGCGGCAGGTGTTGGAGGCCTACCAAGGGGTAGAATAATAGAAGTCTACGGACCAGAATCTTCAGGTAAGACTACGGTTACACTTCACTGTATAGCAGAGGCCCAAAAGAGGGACGGTATAGCAGCATTTATAGATGCAGAACACGCTTTAGACCCTGTATATGCAAGAGCATTGGGTGTTGATGTTGACAACCTAATAATATCACAGCCAGACACTGGTGAACAGGCTCTTGATATAGCAGAATCCTTAATTAGGTCTGGTGCCATAGACATCTTGGTAATAGACTCTGTTGCAGCCCTTGTTCCCAAGGCTGAAATAGAGGGAGATATGGGTGACTCTCATGTAGGCCTTCAGGCTAGGTTGATGTCTCAGGCACTTAGAAAGCTAACTGGGTCTATTAAGAAGTCCAATTGTGTAGTCATCTTTATCAACCAGTTGAGAGAAAAGGTTGGGGTTATGTTTGGTAATCCAGAGACTACAACAGGTGGTAGGGCCCTTAAATTTTTCTCAACTATGAGAATAGAGGTTAGGAGAGTTGACTCTATCAAACAGGGAGACAAAATTCTCGGCAATAGGACTAGAATAAAGATTGTAAAAAATAAGGTGGCTCCACCTTTCAAGCAGATCGAGTTTGACATAATGTATGGGACTGGTATATCTAAGTCAGGCGACCTTTTGGATGTGGCAGCTGGTATAGACGTAATAAAGAAGGCTGGTGCTTGGTATAGCTACAATGACGAAAAAATGGGTCAGGGTAGAGAAAACTCTAAGAGGTTCCTAGAAGAGAATGAAGATATTGCAGCTGAAATAGAGGCTAAGGTAAGAGAGTACTACGGTCTACCTGTTGATGGTGTGGTTACAGGTTCTGCTAGCAAGGAAGAGGAACAGATGCAATTCTAATGCACTAAAATAACTAGGTTCTTTGTCAACTAGCGTTGATGAATAAAATCCGAAATTTATGCGACAGCA
>NZ_JRNB01000017.1 GCF_000758885.1 Peptostreptococcus sp. MV1
TTTAGCGTTGGGAGAGAATTTTTTCTCTCACCAACGCTAAATATTATACAACCATATATTTTAAATAGCCTAATTGCTTTGGCGACTGAAGAGGTAATTTATAGGAGGGTAGATATGAAAAATAATAGAAAAATAACTAAAAGATTAGCCTATATGCTGATGGCATTGGGCTTGGGTATGACCATATCACTGACTGGATGTGGAGGCAAGACTGGTGGAAATGGACAAGACAAGGGCGGGAGCAGTTCAACTAGCCAGACCAAGTCCCTTGTCAACAAGGTAGGTGAAAATATAGAGGACAGGTATAATACACCTGAAGGGTATACTAGGATAAGGGTAGAAAAGGACTCCTTTGGAGAATTCTTAAGGCATGAAAAATTAAAAAAATACGGGGAAAAATCCCTATATTACAATGGAAAAGCCAAGCCATCAGAAGGCGTATACGACTCTGTATTTGATATAGACCTAGAAGGTAAAAATTTGCTTCACTGTGCAGATGCTTGCTTCAAGTTTAGGGGAGACTACCTATATCAGACAGGCCAGTATGACAGGATAAAATTTAACTTTGTATCAAGTGGTGTAGCAGACTTTGCCAAGTATGTGAAGGGCTACAGGGTTGACCCAGAGACAGGCGAGTATTTTTTGATGGCAGAACAGGACAGTTCTGAAAGAGTCTACAAGAAGTTTATGGACCTAGTGTATGGTTACTGCGGAACCTTATCACTGGTCAAGGATACCCACGATATAAGTATTGATGATATGCAGATAGGTGATGTTTTTGTCAGGGGTGGTACTCCTGGTACAAAGAGGGTAGGTCACGCTATAATGGTGGTCGATATGGCTGAAAATCACAAGGGTGAAAAAATATTTATGTTGGCCCAATCATATATGCCAGCCCAGCAAACACAGGTCTTAGTCAATAGGTCTGACAAGGCTATGAGTCCTTGGTATAGCTTAGAGGATGTCAAAAAGGCTGGTAAGATGGTGACACCTCAGTGGACCTTTGAGTTAAATGAATTAAAACGATTTAATTAAATACTTGAAATGCCTTGAATATGCTATAAAAGTATGGTATCATATATGTATTGAATATGTGTTTTAGATGTGAGGCATTTTTTGGCTCACATTTTTTCATGTTAATGTTTTTTACAATTGAATAGGAGGTGTGGCTATGAAAAAGAGCATCGCACAGAAGGTTGAAGAGATGATTCAGCCAAGTGTAGAAGGCTTTGGATATGAGCTAGTTGACGTAGAATATGTCAAAGAAGCTGGTGTCTACTTTCTTAGGGTAATTATTGACCATGAGAAGGGAATAGGCCTAGACGAATGCGAAAAAGTCAGCAGAGAAATCAACCCTATGCTGGATGAGGAAGACTTCATTGAGGATAACTACTTCTTGGAGGTATGTTCACCAGGCATTGATAGGGTACTAAAGAGAGACAAGGAATTTGCAAAGTATGCAGGTAAGAGTGTAGAGGTCAAGCTTTACAAGAATGACCAAGACCTGAAGACTAAGCAGTTTGAGGCCGAGTTACTAGGTCTTGATGAAGATGGAATGGTAGTGGTATCTGTAAATGATACAGAAAAGAAATTTGATAAAAAAGAAATTGCCCAAATTAGGCTGGCAGTTGAATTTTAATAGAGGTAAATAAATCGGAGGTAATAATGAACACAGAATTTATGCAGGCCCTTAATGAGCTTGTGAGAGATAGGGGAATAGACAAGGATGTATTGCTAGAAACAATTGAACAGGCATTGACATCTGCCTACAAGAAGAACTTCGGTTCTGCCCAGAATGTCAGGATAGACATGAATAGGGAAACTGGTGATATAAAGGTGTATTCTCAGAGGGTAGTTGTAGATGAATCAGACCTATACGACAACTTCTTGGAAATAGAGCTATCAGAGGCTAGGGAAATAAACCCTAACTATGAGCTAGGTGATATAATCGAGCATGAGGTTACACCAAGAGACTTTGGTAGAATTGCAGCTCAGACAGCCAAGCAGATAGTAGTTCAGAAGATTAGGGAAGCTGAGCGTGAAATGACTTACAATGAATTCCTTGAAAAACAGGATGAGTTGGTAACTGGAGAAATATCTAGGACATCAGCAAGAGATGGCAAGCAGATAGTATTTGTACAGATAGGCAAGGGTGAAGGTGTCCTATTACAGAGTGAACAGATTAAGAATGAAGACTACAGAATAGGTAGTAACATGAAGTTCTATGTTTTAGAGGTAAACAGGACCAACAAGAATCCACAGATCCTGTTATCAAGGACAAATGCAGGCCTAGTAAAGAGATTATTCGAGATAGAAGTGCCAGAAATTCAGGAGGGTATTGTCCAGATCAAGTCTATATCAAGAGAAGCTGGTTCTAGAACCAAAATGGCAGTTAGGTCAATGGATGACAATATAGATCCAATAGGAGCCTGTGTAGGTACGCAGGGTGCCAGAGTTAGGAATATAGTTGATGAATTGGGCGATGAAAAGATAGATATAGTCAAGTATAGTGACGATCCAGCTACATTTATAGAGGCTGCCCTTAGCCCATCTAAGGTTACAAAGGTATTTGTTGACGAAGCAAACAAGTCTGCCATAGTAATAGTACCTGACTACCAGCTATCATTGGCTATAGGTAAGGAAGGCCAGAATGCTAGACTGGCTGCAAGGTTGACTAACTGGAAGATAGACATAAAGTCAGAATCAGAATTTGGACCAGAAGAGGAAGATGCCCTATTAGACCAGATAGAAAGTAATAGGCTAGCTGCTGAAGAAGAAGCTAAAAGATTGGCTGAAGAAGCAGAAATAAGGGCCCAGGAAGAGGCTGCTAGGCTAGCTGTCCAGGAAGTTGAGGCTGAAAGTGATGAAACTGAAGACCTAGAAGCTGAAGTTGAAGCTTCAGAAGTTCAGGAAGAAGTCGAAGTTTCAGATGAAACTAAATTAGCCGATCAAGAGGAAGAAATTGAAGAATAATTCTAGCAAATAGGGCTAAATATACCAGTATAGTATAATTTTATCTAATATGCTAGGAAATATATTGGAGGTGTCCAATGCAAAAGCAGAAAAAAGTACCCCAAAGAAAATGCATTGTTTGTCAGACAAGGGATGCAAAGAAGGGTTTGATAAGGGTTGTAAAGAATAAGGAAAATGAAATCTTCTTAGACCCTACAGGCAGGGCCAATGGTAGGGGGGCATATGTATGCGCCAACCAAGAGTGTATGACAAAGGCCATCAAGTCAAAGGCACTAAATAGGGCCTTTAGGACAGATGTAGATGACCAGGTATATGAACACCTGCTAAGCCAGCTAGAAAAACTAGAGGAAAAGGCCGGCGAATAGGTCTGGTTTACAGCCTATAATAATAGAGCTAGCCAAGTACTCAAGAGGTATACATAATGAATCAAAAAAAGATATATTCATGGCTGGGTCTGGCTATGAGGTCTGGTAACCTAGTATCAGGTGACGATACTAGCTTGAGAGAGCTCAAGAAAATGAGACTCAACCTAGTAATAGTGGCTGATGATGCATCAGCTAATACAAAAAAATTATTTACAGACAAGTCCAGTTATAGAAATATAGCCTGCAGGCAATTTGGAACCAAGGAAGAATTGGGTAGGGCTATAGGAAAAAGTCCCAGGGCTGTACTTGGAATAAAGGACAAGAAGATGTCAGACCAGATATTGATCTTGTTGGAAGGGACCGAGATATAGGAGGTGGTTTTTATGTCTAAGACTAGCATAAAAAATATTGCCGAAGATTATAAGATGAGCGAAAAAGAAATCGTGAAAAAAATTAATGACTTTGGTATAGAAACAACAGAAGATAAGAAACATTTAGAAGGCGAGAACCTGCAGCTATTTATTGAAATGCTAAATGAAGAAATAAAAGAAGCAAGGGGAAATGTCGTTGAAGTAGATGGTAAGATAACTGTCCAGGAAATTGCAACACAGATGGACAAGTCAGTGTCAGAAGTAATCATGAAGCTAATGAAGATGGGTACAATGGCCACTATAAACCAGGAGATAAGCTTTGATATAGCAGCCCTAGTCTGTAGTGAATTTGGCTATACCCTAATGAGGTCTGATAACTCAGAAGTAGAAGAGCTAGAAATCGAAGCCTTAATGGAAATCGAAGAAGATGATGAAAAAGACCTAGTACCAAGACCACCAGTAGTAACTGTAATGGGTCACGTTGACCATGGTAAGACATCCCTACTTGATGCTATTAGAGATACAGACGTAACATCAGGAGAAGCAGGTGGTATTACCCAGCATATAGGTGCCTCTGAAGTTAAAATAAACGGACAGAAGATAGTATTTTTGGATACACCAGGTCATGAGGCCTTCACATCAATGAGAGCCAGAGGTGCCCAGGTTACAGATATAGCTATACTAGTAGTTGCAGCAGATGACGGTATCATGCCACAGACTATAGAGGCTATCAACCATGCCAAGGCAGCCGATGTACCTCTAATAATAGCCATAAACAAGATAGACAAGCCGGGTGCCAACCCAGACAGGGTAAAGCAGGAACTATCAGAGCAGGGTCTATTAGTTGAAGACTGGGGTGGCGATGTAATCTCTGTTGAAGTATCAGCCAAGAAGAGGATAAATATAGAAAACCTACTAGAAATGGTCCTACTAGTAGCAGAAGTGGAAGAATTAAAGGCCAACCCTAACAAGAGGGCTGTTGGAACAGTAATTGAGGCAGAGCTAGACAAGGGTAGGGGACCAGTTGCCACTGTACTAGTACAGGGTGGTACCCTAAGAGTTGGTGACCCTATCGTAGCAGGTGTAGCATCTGGTAAGGTAAGAGCCATGATTAACTACAAGGGTAAGAGGATCAAGCAGGCGGGTCCATCTACAGCAGTAGAAATCCTAGGTCTATCAGAAGTACCAGCAGGTGGAGACCAGTTTGCAGAGACTCCAAATGACAAGACTGCTAGACTGATAGCAGAGAAGAGACAGGCAATGCAGAGGGAAGAAATGCTAAAGGCATCTTCAAAGATATCTCTTGATGACCTATTTGCTCAGATGTCAGAAGGTAAGGTCAAGGATCTAAATATAGTAATCAAGGCAGACGTTCAGGGATCTGTCCAGGCTGTCAAGCAATCATTGGAAAAGCTGTCTAATGAAGAAGTAGCTATTAAGGTAATCCATGGTGGTGTAGGTGCCATCACTGAGTCAGACGTCCTACTAGCATCAGCATCTAATGCCATAATTATAGGATTTAACGTTAGACCGGTATCAGGATCAGAGCAGGTAGCTGAAAAGGAATCTGTTGACATCAGGACATATACAATCATCTACAAGGCTATAGAGGATATCAAGGCTGCCATGAGCGGTATGCTAGACCCAGACTATGTAGATGAAGATACAGGTAAGGTAGAAATCAGAGAAATATACAAGATATCTGGTGTAGGTACAGTAGCAGGATGTTATGTGACATTAGGTAAGATAATGAGGTCTTGCAAGGTAAGGATAGTTAGGGATGGTATCATAATCCATGAAGGAGAACTAGCTGCCTTGAAGAGATTTAAAGACGATGTAAAGGAAGTAGCCCAGGGATTCGAATGTGGTTTGAGCTTTGTAAACTACAACGATATCAAGCCGGGTGACGTAGTAGAGGCATATATCACAAAAGAGGTCGAAAGAACTCTAGACTAATATTGCCTCAGAAAAGAGAGGTAGAATATGGCTTCAAACAGGATAAAGAGAATAAGTGAAGAAGTAAGAAAAGTTGTCAGCACTATGCTGATCAATGGTATAAAGGACCCTAGGATTACATCTATGATCAGTGTAACCGACGTAGAAGTAACCAATGACCTAAGATATGCCTTTGTATATATTAGTATACTAGGTGGTGACAAGGAAGCGTCCCTAGAGGGTCTAAACTCAGCCAGAGGATATATCAGGAGAGAAGTAGGTAGGCAGGTTAAGCTAAGATATGCACCTGAGATAGTTTTCAAGATTGATGACTCTATCGAAAGAGGTATGTATATGGATGAGTTGATCAAGAGTGTTAAGAAGGATGAAGAATAGTATTTTAATTTAATAATACATAAGTTTACCGACCCTATTAGTAAGATTGACTAATGGGGTCGGTTTAGATTTAGCCCGTTTTTTGTAGTAATTTAGAATTTAAAATAGGTCTGAATGACTACCAGTATCTACAAAAGTTAAAGTCAAAATATCCCTTTCAATTAAATAAATTAATAGCCAATCTGGTTTAATATGACATTCGTGAAAACCTCTAAAGTTGCCTGTTAATTGATGGTTACGATATTTCTTATCGAGTTCTTTACCCTGACGTAAAGTGTTGATAACTGATTCAAGTATAGACATATCGTATCCTCTTTTTTTCATAAGCTTATAGCTTTTTTTGAATGTATTGGTAAATTTAACTTTGTACATTATTAGTCGTCAAGAGCTTTCATTAAATCTTCCATATTATTATAGCTAGGGATGTCAGGATCAGAGGCTATATTCTTTGCTTCAATCATAGCGGCAATAGTTTTTTTATTATACTGAGGAACTTCAACAGAGAATGGAAGACCACCCCTAAGAAGGCATTGCCTCAAAAACATATTTACAGCAGAGGACATATCTATACCTAATTCTGAAAATAAAATATTTGCTTCTTCCTTTACTTGCTTATCGATTCTAATTTGTGTTGGTGTAGTTGCCATAATAATCATCTCCTTTTCATACATATATTATACTACAAACAGTTTACTTTGTATATTAAAAAGTAGATTTTAGACATATAAATAACTATAATTAATAAATTTATCTATTTACATAGTGTCACTTAATGCACAGCAAAGGGAAGGTGATCATTCATTTACTTGTGCCTAGAATGCAGCCTCACTTTGACTGGGTATTAGAAATGCATTTTTTATCATGAAATAAAATTACCTTCAATACTTTTATTTGCTCATATCTTATTTATGTTAAAGTATTTCTAATTATATTGATATATACCTGTCTAATGATGTATAATATAGAATGGACTATGCCAAGGAGGTAGAAGTATGGCTAAGATAATAAATAGGTCTTTATCAGATGAATTCCTAGTTGAAATAGACAAGATAATAGATTATATAATAAACAATGATAAATTTGTAGTGACATCCCATGTAAATCCAGATGGTGATAATATAGGTTCATCACTGGCTATGTGTGGATTCCTCGAGGCCCTAGGCAAGGATTATATCTACCTGCTAGATGATGCCTATCCTAGCAGCTTGAACTTTTTGAATAGGGAGGGTTTGAGAAAGACATCTGACCACCTATCCAACCTAGAGGGGTATACGGTTATAGCCCAAGACTCTGGATCATATGAAAGGATATGTGTAGACAAGGACCTACTTGACACTGCCAAGGGGATTATATGTATAGACCACCACCATACCAATGGTGATTATGGATTTATAAAGTATATAGATACACAGGCATCTTCAACATGTGAATTAGTCTACAATATCATCACAAGATACGAAGAAATCAACAGTAATAAGCTGATAAATCAGGATATGGCGACCTACCTTTATGCTGGCCTAGTGACAGATACTGGAAATTTCCAGTATTCAAATACAGAACCATCATCCCTAATGATGGCTGCTGACCTAATTTCTAGGGGGGCTAGGAAGCAAGAGGTGATAGAAAATATATACCAGAAAAACTCACCAGCCTACTATAGGATATTGGGCGAGTGTCTCAACAAGATGGAGATAGTAGATAAAAAAATATGCCTAGCAATAGTTACTAGGCATATGCTGGATAAGTATGGCTTGAATTACGATGATATAGACCCTATCACACCATATACTAGGGATATTGATGGCGTAGAATTGGGTATATTTATCAAGGAGAAGGAAGTAGGCGAAATAAAGGTAAGTCTTAGGTCCAAGTCATACATTGACTGTACGAGGCTAGCTGAAGTCTTTGATGGAGGAGGTCATATTAGGGCGTCAGGATGCACCATCAGGGATAAGAGTGTAGAAGAAGCAAGAGATATGATTGTCGATCAGGCGAGAAAACTTTTTTAGAGAAACAAAGGATAGAAGATAATGGATAGAATTTTTAATATTTACAAGCCTGCTGGGATGACATCACACGATGTGGTCTACAAGGTCAGAAGAATATTGGGCATAAAGAAGGTCGGACATACCGGCACACTTGACCCAGATGCAGTGGGTGTCCTTCCCATATGTGTAGGTAGGGCTACCAAGGTATGTGACCTGATACTCAACAAGGACAAGACATATATTTGTGATATGGTCTTGGGGATAGAGACAGATACATATGATTCTTCAGGTCAGGTCTTGGAAGTCAAGGACCCTTCAGCAATTACTGAGAAAGACCTGATAAAGGCCCTTGAAAGTCAAATAGGTGTGATAGACCAGTTACCACCCAAGTATTCTGCCCTCAAGGTAAAGGGCAGGAGGATGTGTGATCTAGTAAGGGCTGGCAAGGGTGACCAGATAGACTTAGTTGCCAGAAAAATATTTATAAAGAGGATTAGTATTTTGTCTATAGACCTACCCAAGGTCAAGTTTGAAGTTGAATGTAGCAAGGGTACCTATGTCAGGAGTATATGCCATGATATAGGACAAATACTTGAAGTAGGGGCACATATGACTGGATTAATCAGGTCCAAGACGGGTATATTTGAAATAGATAAGGCAATCAGCCTGGAAGAGCTTGAGAGGCTTAGGGACGATGATAGGCTTGAGGAAAATTCTTGGTCAGTTGAGGATGTCCTTTCTGATTTACCATATATAGTTCTAAGAGACAATGCAGTCAAGTACTATTCAAACGGGGGCAAGATTGAGGAAAGAAGGTTTGATGACCACAACCTCAAGGAAGATTCTGACTTGGTCAGGGTATATTCAAAGGACGGTTTTATAGGGTCCGGTCAATTGTTTAGGCAGGACGGTGTCCTAATGGTAAAGAGCCACAAGTTTTTCTAGATATTAGAATAGGATATTTTACAAAATACAATAAAGAGATAGGTGATGTAATGATAGTTTTTAATAGTATTGAAGATATAGCCTTGGATACCAATACCTGTGTAACTATAGGCAACTTCGATGGCGTACATAGGGGACACCAGGAGCTGATATCTAGGGCAGTCAAGTATGCCAAAAGTAGGGGGCTTAAGAGTGTTGTGTTCACTTTTGCCAACCATCCGGTCAATTTTTTTAAGCCGGGTTATGTCAAGAATATAATTAACCAAGACCAGAAGAAGGCCCTAGTGGAAAAGATGGGTGTGGATATATATGTAAATATTCCTTTTGATACCAGTATGACCCAGATATCTGCCAGAGACTATGCAAAAAAAATATTGGTTGAAAAGTTACGTATAAAAAAAATTATAGTAGGTCATGATTTTTCCTTTGCCAGAAAAAAGGAAGGCACTCCAGAAAAGTTGATCCAGTTTGGTAAGGACTATAACTTTGAGGTTGAAATAGTGACACCAGTCCTATTGGATGGCAAGAGGGTTAGCTCTACGGATATAAGGGCCTTGATTTCCAATGGTGATGTGGCGGCAGCGAGAAAGTTGCTTGGCCAGTACTATTCTATAGAAGGTACTGTGGTAGAGGGTAGGCAGATAGGTAGGACCATAGGTTTTCCTACAGCCAATATAGACTATGATAGGTCTATGATAATTCCCAAAAAGGGTATATATGCGACACTAGCAACGGTGGACGGCGATGTTTATTGCGGAGCTACAAATATAGGCACAAATCCAACTGTTCAAGGGAAAAAGATCACTATAGAGACATATATTCTTGACTTTGATCAGATGATATACGGCAAGGAACTGAAAGTCGAATTTGTCGAGTTCATGCGTGATGAGGTAAAATTTGACAGCAAGGAAGCTTTAATGGACCAGCTAAAGAAGGATGTGGCCTATGTTAGAGAAAACTACGTATCATGGCTCAAATCTAGTATAGATAAGGTAAAATAAGTCTTGTATTTAAAATATTGATATGTTATAATGATAGAGGTTTAACCATGGCTCGGCAAACGAGGCTCCACTCCTTGCTTAGCTAGTGGCGATTTTTAAATTTTTAGGAGGAAATAAATGAACAAGGAACAGATAATCAAGGATTTTGGTAGAAAAGAAGGAGATACAGGTTCTCCAGAAGTACAGATAGCTTTACTAACAGCTAGAATTAATGAACTTAATGAACACTTAAAGGTTCATAAGAAGGACCACCACTCAAGAAGAGGTCTATTAAAGATGGTTGGTAGAAGAAGAAATCTACTAGGATATTTGAAGAAGAACGATCTAGAAGGCTACAGAGCCCTAATAGCTAGATTAGGATTAAGAAAATAATTTCTTTAAGCAGGTGTGATTAGTTTCATATCTGCTTTTTTTATGTATGACGGGCATGCCGTCAGTCTGTGGTGAAAGTCCACGTAGG
>NZ_JRNB01000018.1 GCF_000758885.1 Peptostreptococcus sp. MV1
ACGTGGACTTTCACCACAGACTGACGGCATGCCCGTCATACATAAAAATTGACCTCTCCAAAAGAAGAGGCCATTATTTACACAACAATTAGCTAACCTCATCTTTCAAGATACATATCTTGTAGGATTTAGCACCGTAAATCTTCCGGTTGCCGGGCTTCATAGGGCCTGTCCCTCAGCCACTCTTGATAAGGTAATCAAGATCTTATTCAATTATATCAATATACTATCACCAAGACTCATAAAAGTCAAGTTTTTATTTGCAATTTTAAACAGTTCCTGCAATTTCCAATAATTCAACAGAACCTAGGGCTATACCTGTACCAAGAGCCACACAATTAATAGGCTCACTAGCCAATCTCACCCTCAAACCTGTCACCTCAGAAATCTTCTTGTCCATACCATATAGAAGGGCCCCTCCACCTGTTAGGACTATTCCCCTCTCAGCTATATCAGATGCCAACTCTGGAGGCGTATCCTGTAGAACCTTGATTACTAGGTTGGTAATCTGAGCCACACTGTCACTCATAGCATCCATTATTTCAAAAGAGCTCACAGTTATAGACTTTGGCAGACCATTAGTCAAGTCTCTACCTGTTATCTTTATGAATCTCTCTTCTTGACGTCTATAGGCACAACCTATATCCTTCTTTATCTTTTCGGCAGTCCTCTCACCGATTATTACGCTGTAGTTCTTCTTGATGTACCTGATGACATCCTGATCAAACCTGTTACCACCAACCTTGATAGACTTGCTGATTACAGTACCACCGAGAGATATGACAGCCACATCCGAAGTACCACCACCAATGTCTACAACTAGGTGACCACCCGGAACAGTAATATCAATACCTGCCCCTATAGCTGCTGCTATGGGCTCTTCAATCAATAGAACCTCCCTAGCACCTGCCTGCTTGGTAGCATCCTGAACGGCCTTCCTTTCAACATCAGTTATATTACTTGGAACTGACACCATGATCCTAGGCATTACTATCTTACCCATGCCCTTGCTCTCTCCAAGCATACTGATAAAACCACGCAACATCTTTTCTGCATTATCGTAGTCTGATATTACACCATTCATCATCGGTTTGATTGCCTCTATATCCTTAGGAGTCCTACCTATCATCCTATAGGCCTCATGACCCACAGCTATGACCTCGTCCATCCTATTGTCAACAGCAACTACTGCCGGCTCATTTAATACAACACCCTTGTCATCTACTACTATTAATACATTCGCAGTACCTAAATCTATTCCAATATCCATTCCTGCCATCTCAAACCTCCGTATACGACTAACTAATCCTCAACTATTTCAACATCTCCGCCTATACTTCTCAGCTTCTTATCTATATCTACATAACCCCTCTGTATATGGTATATTTCACCCACATTAGTTACGCCGTCAGCTATCAAGCCACACAGTATAAGAGCTGCTCCGGCCCTAAGGTCAGTAGCTACTACATCTGCCCCTCTCAGAGAATCCACACCATTGACTACTGCACTCCTACCATCAATCTTAATATTCGCTCCCATCCTATTAAATTCATTTACATGCATAAATCTATTTTCAAAGACAGTCTCTATTACCACACCTGTACCCTCTGCAACAGTTAGCATGGCCATAAACTGGGCCTGTACATCTGTTGGGAATCCCGGATGTGGTAGGGTCTTTATATCAATAGGCTTGATCCTATCAGGACCTATTACCCTTATAGAGTTTTCACCCTCTTGAACTATAGCACCTGCCTCTGATAGCTTGGCTATAACTGGCTTTAGGTGGTCTATTATTACATTTTCAAGAACTATGTCACCCTTAGTCATAGCAGCTGCCACCATATATGTAGAAGCCTCTATCCTATCTGGAATTATCGTATGCTCAGCCCCATGAAGAGACTTTACACCCTTAATCTTTATTGTATTTGTACCAGCGCCTCTTACTGAAGCACCCATTTCATTCAAGAAATTGGCCAAATCAACTATTTCTGGCTCTTCAGCCGCATTTTCTATAGTAGTAACACCTTCAGCAAGTACTGACGCCATCATTATATTCTGAGTTGCCCCTACAGATGGGAAGTCAAGATATAACTTGTTACCTTCTAGCCTATCTGCCTTGGCTTCAATAAAGCCGTGGTCCATAATTATCTCAGCCCCTAAGGCCTTGAAACCCTTTAGGTGTAGGTCAATCGGTCTAGTACCAATTGCACACCCACCCGGCATAGAAATCTTTGTCCTATTAAATATAGCCAACAAGGGCCCCATAACTACAAATGACGCCCTCATCTTCTTTACTAACTCATATGGAGCTTCATATGTATTTATACCGGATGTATTAATCTCTAGACATCCATCACTGTAGGTAATTTCTGCACCTAAATGTACCAAAAGGTCTGATATTACGTGCACATCTCTCAGGTTTGGTACACTATTTAGTCTACACTTGCCCCTTGCTAGTATTGTAGCTGCAATTATAGGCAATACAGCATTTTTCGCTCCATCTATTTTTAAGGTTCCCTTTAAAGGACCACTCTTTTTTACTCTAATTCTTGGCATAATTCTTCCCCTTATCTTCACACTAATAATCGTTGTAAATTTTCAATATACTCATTAAATGGTGTATCCTATATGTCTTATTAAACCTGTCATATCTAACCTAAATCAACACACCAACTTTGCTGTCATTTATAAATCTTAAAATTTTCAATCTAACCCCACTTATAGTAGTGCACTGGACAAGCTACATACCAGAATCATCCACTCCAAAACTTATAAATGATATCAAATTATAGTATATGCATAAAAATGGGCTTACCACCCAAGGAGATGCATATACATCTCCTTATTATATCAAATCAGTGGTAAAATTACAATCACTTAAATTCTATATAAATATATTTTTTAACTTAAAGTACAATAACAAGAACAATCTTGCCACCAAATAGCCTACTTCAAGCCTATCTTCTCGTCAATTAGGTCAGCCAAGCCCTTAGCCAAACCATAAATATAGTCTTCATTCTTACCTTCCAGCATAACCCTCACTAGAGGCTCAGTACCAGATGGTCTGATTAGGACCCTACCCTTGCCATCCATTTCCTTTTCTATTTCTTCTATTTTATTGGCTATTTCCTCAATTTCATTATAGCTGTGCTTGTATTCATTCTGAACCCTTACATTTACCAAGACCTGTGGGTACTGGTCCATTACACTGGCTATTTCAGAAAGCAGCTGACCCTTAGCCTTGACTATAGATGAGAGTACTAGAGATGACATGGTACCATCGCCAGTAGTATTATAGTCCAAGAATACTAGGTGACCTGACTGTTCACCACCTAGGCTATAGTCGTTCTTTATCATATCCTCAAGGACATACCTATCTCCTACCTGAGTAGTAGACAGCTTGATTCCATTTTCCTCGGCAGCTATCCTCAAACCTATATTGCTCATCACAGTGACCACTAGGGTATCATTTTTCAACTGGCCCTTGGCCTTCATATCTATGGCACTGATGACCATAATCTTGTCACCATCTACAATGTTACCCTTATCATCAACAGCTATCAGCCTATCAGCGTCACCATCATAGGCCATACCCATATCGGCACCAACTTCCACGACCTTGGCCTGTAGTGATTCAGGGTGAGTTGAGCCACACTTGTCGTTTATATTATTGCCGTCTGGCTGGCAGTGAATTTCTATAACCTCTGCTCCCAGCTCCCTATAGGCCATTGGGGCAACCTTGTAGGCAGCACCATTAGCACAGTCTAGCACTATCTTTAGACCCTTCAGGTCACCATCTATATGAGACTTCAAATAGTCTACATAGTCCCTGACAGCATTGTGCTCGTAGATCTTCCTACCTACATCTGAACCAACTGGCCACTCATCTAGTAGGTCCTTGTCATCTATATGCTTTTCAATTTCCAATTCTATATCATCGTCAAGCTTGAAGCCCTTATCATTGAAAAACTTGATACCATTGTATTCTACTGGGTTATGAGATGCAGATATTACCACACCACAATCAGCCCCATACTTCCTAGTCAAGTAGGCAACCGCTGGAGTAGGTATTACCCCAACTGTTATTACATCACAACCAACAGACATCAGACCAGCAATTAGGGCTGCTTCTAGCATATCTCCAGATATTCTAGTGTCTCTACCTACAACTACCTTGACCCTGTCACCTTGCTTGGATTCCTTAGTCAAGACATATCCTCCTGCCCTACCCAACCTGTAAGCCAAAGAAGAATTTAACTCTGTATTTGCTACACCTCTAACACCGTCTGTACCAAAATATTTTCTCATATATGTTACCACCTTATTTATCAATTTTGTCTTTGGACTCTAATGGCAATAAAGAGTCTATATATAATCTATTTTATCACAAAAAAGGAATTTATACATAGTTTTTACAAGTGTAATAACGAAAAAAAGGAGTGGTCTAAACCACTCCCCTCATTATAAACTAATCTTATTTATTTTTCTGGTCCATAACAGCCTTATAACCTGCTTCAAGAGCCTGTCTATTAACTGGTATGAATTTTTCTTTTCTCTTTCCGAAAACCTTCTTGAAAGCTTCAAGAACAGAGTCTATATTAACACTATTATCAACTGCAAGGAAAGCGCCTAGCATGATCATGTTAGCAAACTTAGATCCGCCCAATTCGTTTGATAGGTCGTTAGCGTCTACATAGTAAGCTTCTATGTCATCTCTGCTACACTTTTCATGAACTAGTGAGCTATTAATTAGGATAACTCCACCAGGAACTACGTCACCTTCGAACTTAGTCAAAGATGGAGAGTTCATGATTATAGCAGCTGTTGCATCGTCAGTGATGATCGGAGAACCTACTGGCTGGTCAGAGATTGTAACAGCACAGTTAGCAGTACCACCACGCATTTCTGGACCATATGATGGCAACCAAGAAACTTCCTTATTTTCAAGCATTCCGGCATAAGTCATCAACTGACCCATAGACATTACACCCTGTCCACCGAAACCTGCACAAATAACTCTAGATGTACTCATTTATTTTTCCTCCTTTGCAGCTTTTTCTGCTAATGCAGCTTCTATATCAATATCCTTAAAGTTCTGTACTGGATAGTATGGAACCATATTGTCTCTTAACCACTGAAGAGCATCTACAGGAGTCTTACCCCAGTTTGTAGGACATGTAGAAAGTACTTCTACCATTGAGAATCCTAGACCAGCCATCTGTACTTCGAAAGCCTTTCTTATAGCCTTCTTAGCCTTTCTAACTTCTGCAGGAGTATCTACTCTAACTCTTTCTATGTATCTAGCACCTGTTAGTGTAGAAAGCATTTCTGAGATTCTAATTGGATATCCGTGTAGTTCTGGATCTCTACCTGCCTGACAAGTTGTTCCTCTTTCACCGATTAGTGTCGTAGGAGCCATCTGTCCACCTGTCATACCGTAAGTAGTGTTGTTTACGAATATAACTGTGATCTTTTCACCTCTATTTGCAGCATGAACGATTTCAGCAGCACCAATTGATGCAAGGTCACCATCTCCCTGGTATGTAAATACAGTGTTCTTTGGGTTAACTCTCTTGATACCTGTAGCACACGCTGGAGCTCTACCATGAGCAGCTTCGTGCATGTCGCAGTTAAAATAATTATATGCTAGAACTGAACATCCAACCGGAGCTACGCCTATAGCAGTTCCTACAACGTCCATTTCTTCTAATACTTCAGCAACTAGTCTATGGATGATACCGTGAGTACATCCTGGACAGTAATGTGTCTGTGCGTCAGTTAAACCTGATGTTTTTTTGAATATAACAGCCATTACTTAACACCTCCCATGATTTCTTTCGCTCTCTTGATTATTTCCTTTGGTTCTGGTACCATACCACCTGGTCTACCATAGAAGTGAACTGGGTGTCTACCATTTGAACCTAATTTAACGTCTTCTACCATCTGTCCTAAACTCATTTCGATTACGAATAGGTCCTTACAAGCTGGTATTTCGTCAAATGCCTTGTATGGGTAAGGCCATACAGTCTTAGGTCTGATTAGACCTACCTTATATCCTTCTTCTCTCATTTCATTTACGCAGTTCTTTACAACTCTTGCCATAGTACCATATGCAACGAATACTAGTTCAGCATCTTCAGTTCTATCCATTTCATACTGAAGTTCGTTAGCTTCGATTACATCGTACTTTCTCTGTAGATGATAGTTGTGTTCTTCAAGAATTTCTGGAGAAAGGTATAGAGAGTTTATGATATTTGGCTTTCTCTGTCCCTTAGTACCAGTAGTTGCCCAACCCTCCTTAGAAGGAAGTTCTCTCTGCTTTCTTGGCTTTTCAAAGTCAACTGGCTCCATCATCTGTCCTATCATACCGTCTAGTAATACTAAAACTGGAGTTCTATATAGTTCAGCAACATCAAATGCATCCATTATCATGTCACATGCTTCCTGTACACTAGCTGGAGCGTATACTGGTGTTCTGTAGTCACCATCACCACCACCTCTAGTTGTCATGAAGTAGTCTGACTGCGAAGGCTGGATTGATCCTAGACCTGGGCCACCTCTCACTACGTTTAGTACAACACATGGTACTTCTGCACCTGCACAATAAGTTATACCTTCCTGCTTTAATGCAATACCTGGTGAAGATGAAGATGTAAGTACTCTAGCACCACATCCACCAGCACCGTAAACCATGTTTATTGCAGCAACTTCAGACTCAGCCTGAACGAATGTTCCGCCTATTGCTGGTAATTCTCTTGATAAATATTCAGGTAACTCACTCTGTGGAGTTATTGGGTAACCGAAGAAATATCTACATCCTGCAACCATAGCTGCCTTACCGAATGCTTCGTTACCTTTCATTAGTATCTTAGCCATTTAAAATCCCCCCTAAATTAATCTCTTTCTACTGTGATTACTGCATCTGGACACATCATTGCACAACTTGCACATCCTATGCATTCTTCCATTCTTTCAACGTGAGCTGGATTATATCCCTTTGAATTTACCTTAGACATATCAAGCTCAATAATCTTTTTTGGACATACTGAGATGCATAGACCGCAACCCTTACAGTACTTCTGATCAAAAGACACTCTACCTTTAGCCATTTGTATTGCCTCCTTAAAATAAAATAAATCTAAAATTATTTATAAAAACACAAACTACATCATCCACTCATCTCTTAAATACAGATGAATTGGAACCACATCACCTTCATAATCTTCAGGAATCTGGTCTGCTATAGATTCTAGGCAAGATATAAATCTAATAGGTATATTCCTCTGTCTTGATACTTCACGACAGACTTTCTGACCCTTTTCTATATCTTCCATACTTGTAGCCTTCAGCATATGAGTATTGTTGATTAGACCTGTAACCTTAAGCTGTGATGCCCTTTCAATCTCATCAATATACATCATTACTTCTTCTGCATTTTGTGTTTTTTCCCTATTTGCATTGACAACGAAGAACATATCGTATTCGTCATCCTGTATCATATTTCTATATCTTGCAATAACAGTTGCTCCCACCTTGTCACCACCAAGGTCTATGATATTATTATGTTCCTTATTTAGTAGCGGTGTATGTATTTCCGCAGAAAGTGCTGGTATATCAAGTGTTGGCGCATCTACTGAACTAGATATAAGATGTATTCCGTTTTCCTCGAGGAACTCCTTCTTACCTCTAGATCTGAAGTACACGTTTACAACATCAAGGTCAGAAATTGAAAGCGGACCTTCAATTTCTTTCCTCAACTGTAATGCATAGTTTACTGCAAATTCGCTCTTTCCACTTCCATAGTGGCCTGTTATTATCCTAATTCTCTTTGTTTTTTCCATTTGTTGCCTTCTCCTTCATCCAAATACTCAATCTCCAGATAGGCAAGGCCTACAATCTGCGACAAAAATCAAGACCTTGTTTATTGCTGTGCGTCGTAATTCTGAGCCTTTTCTTCGCCCTTTAGAACTCTTAATCCCCCTAGAGCTAGAGCTATCATTTCATCCTCTCCAGGATATACCTTAACTTCCGCTAAGAAACCTACTCTATCAGCTATCATCTTTGTGAAACTCTTAGAGTATGCTATACCACCAGTCAATAAAACTGCATCTACCTTGCCTGCTAATACTGCAGCACAACTACCGATTTCCTTAGCTATCTGATAAGCCATTGCTTCGTATACTAGGGCTGCCTTCTTGTCACCCTTTTCTATCATAGCTTCAACTTCTCTAGCGTCATTTGTATTTAAATAAGAAACTAGACCACCGTTACCAGTTATCATCTTTCTTATATCATACACTGTGTACTTTCCACTGAAGCATAGGTCAACTAGTGAGCCAGCTGGTACACCACCACTTCTTTCAGGTGAGAATGGACCTTCACCATCTAGAGCGTTTGCAACATCTATTACAGCTCCCTTGCTATGAGCACCTACTGATACACCTCCACCCATGTGAGCTATTATCAAGTTAAGGTCTTCATACTTCTTGCCTACTTCTTCAGCATATCTTCTTGCTATTGCCTTCTGGTTAAGAGCGTGGAATATGCACTTTCTTTCTATACTAGCTGTACCTGAAATCCTAGCTAAGTCAGACATTTCGTCAACTACAACTGGGTCAACTATAAATGCCGGTATATCTAATTCCTTTGAGAATTCGTTTGCTATTATACCACCAAGGTTTGATGCATGCTGTCCTGAAACACCGACTCTAAGGTCTTCTAGCATACTTTCAGTTACGCTATATGTTCCACCCTTTATTGGCTTTAATAGACCGCCTCTACCAACTACACAGTCAAGTTCTTCCAACTTGATATCTGCAGCCTTAAGTTCGCCCTCTATAACGTCTTTTCTGAAATTGAACTGGTCAGAAATCTTGTCAAACTGAGCTATCTCCTCTGATGAATGTCTAAGAGTCTTTTCAAAAACTTCCTTGTCATTATCATATACGGCTATCTTAGTAGATGTAGAACCTGGGTTAATAGTTAAAATCTTGTAAACTTCTTTCATTATGTCCTCCTGTTTAACTCTAACTGTATAAATTTTACTGCCAAACCCGCCAACAACAAAACACAAGTCACAATAATATCACCCACCGATATCCAATGAAAAGCTTTTTCCAAAAGCCCAACTTTAGATTCTAAATGTGTGATTATGTAAAGGGACACTTCCTATTATTGACAAATTTATATTACTAGCTATAAATGAATAAAATCCTTCATAATCACAAACTTTCTTATAGTTAGAAATTTGCCCATCATGAAATATTTTTTTTACTTTTTTATATCTTGAAAACATTATCCAATAAGTTTTCAAATGGTAATAGGCAAGAAAAAAATTACTAATTACTCTTTCCTACCTATTATTTTATAACTAAAATAAGGAACTTGCAATAAAAATATTAAATTAACAAATTCGTTGATTTTTAATATCGTTAAGCAAATTCCCTATTTCACCTTTTATTTTTATTTAATTTAAATATTCTAAATATTTCTCTATTTGTTTTTTCAACATACATTCGACTAAAGTAGATACTATTGCTTATTTTACACATTTTAAAAAATAAGGTTATTCTCATAAATTATCAAGTAATAATCGCCTATTTCCTATTTTTTAATTAATAGTATTTCTGTATTTTCATTCTTTAGCTTTATACTTTCTGGTAAGACTATTTCTACTTTTTTATTAAGTAATTCCTCAAAATCATCGTTTGTTAGCTTTTTTGTTTTGATAAAATCTATATTTTTTAAAGTTTCACCACTTCCTACAATAGAAATATTTTCTGGCGATAAACCATAAGAATCAAGGTCATATAGACTTCCAGTGTAATCAATTCTCAATGGTACTGTTTTGCTGACCTTAAACTCGCCTGAGACTGTTATTTTTTTTACATTCAACTCCAAGTCTAGAGGATTTCCCTTCTTGTCATAGGCAACCCCCTTTAATTCCTTTTCAAAAGGTAGGTCTCTATTCAATTTATCAACATCTATGTCTACACCTACATATGATGCGTCCTCCACCAGTGTTCTAGCACCACTCACTATAATCTTTTTATAATTTGTATTTGTATTTATTATTTCATCTTTCAGATCACCTCTAAAATTAACTCTTAAATCAACTGATTTCTCTGTCTTTTTTTCAAGATTTACAACTATAGATGGATCCTTGAGCTCCCTAGACACCCTATTTGATATATTCGTTCTTAGACTCACAACATTCTTACCTTCTACAGGATTGATTATTTCGCCGTATACATCTATGTTGTTCTTGGTTAATTTTTGTAACTCTGATAGCTTACCTTCTAAACTAATCGATGTCTCGAAATCTTTTTTTGGATACACTACAAATCCTTCCTTTTCAATTTCATTCATCTTATTTATGGTTATAGGAATATTCTCTATAACCTTCTTTTCGTCAGGATCCACTACCGCCAAAACATATAACCATAGTGCAAGTGCTGCCAATATTGATATAATTTTTGTCCTGATATTACCCTTGGCTTTTTGCCTCAATTTACCCAATTTCAGCACCTCCTAGTTATTTATTAAAAATATCTTTAACAATTCCAAAACTCTTGTCTTCCATCTTATTTCTGTAAAAGTTCTTCAATATATTCGCCAATCTTTCCTTGCTTACATTCCTATATATCTTACCAGATCTGGCTATTGAAACATATCCTGTTTCTTCTGAAACTATCAGGTTCAATGAATCTGATATCTCACTAACTCCTATACCTGCCCTATGCCTTGTTCCTAGGTCCTTACTCAGGTCTTTTCTCTGTGTAAGTGGTAAAAAACATGCTGCAGATTTTATCTTACTATCCCTGATTATCACTGCTCCATCATGAAGTGGTGTATTAGGAATAAATATATTACATAATATTTGCTTTGTTATCTTGGCATCTATTTCAGTACCAGTCTCAACAATTTCATTTAGCTTTGTTTCACCCTCTAAAACTAGCAGGGCTCCTATTTTTCTTCCAGCCATATCATAAATGGCATCTAATATTTCAGTTATAGTACGTTCTACGTCTATCTCGTATTTGTCTCTGGTTTGTGATCCAAACCTAAATAGATTCGTATTTCTTCCTATATGTTCTAGACCAGCTCTCAATTCCGGCTGGAATATTATAAATGGTAATATAAATCCTATTTCTAGTATCTTTACAAGTATCCAGTATAGGGTGTGTAATTTGAGCATACCACTGACTTGTGTGACAATTAGAAGTATAATTACCCCTTTAAATAACTGTTCTGCACGTGTATCCTTTATAAACATCATTATTTTGTAAAAAAGATACGCTACTATCAGTATATCAACTACATCATTTATACTTATCCTGTACACCAACTGGAAAAATTTATTAAAAATTAAATCAAGCGACAACACATATTCCACCTACTTTCCTGATTATATTTTACCATAGAATATTAAATATTTTTTTATTTTATAAAAAAAACTCTCCATCATTATGATAAAGAGTTTAAATGAGCGCACAGGGATTCGAACCCCGGACACACGCCTTAGAAGGGCGTTGCTCT
>NZ_JRNB01000019.1 GCF_000758885.1 Peptostreptococcus sp. MV1
AACAATTGGTAGAGAATTCTTCTAATATCAAGACGAAGATAAGGGTAAAATATCCGCGTGCGAAGCACATTCGGAATTTTCCTTATCGAGTCCATGATATTAGCAATTCTCTAACACGTTACAATAGACCTTTTAAGTATCCATAAACCAAAACTACACAAAGTAATTCAAATACCAACTAGCACTCAAACCACTTTGCAAGCCCACCCTTGGCTGTTTCTCTATATTTATCCATCAAGTCGATTCCAGTTTCTTTCATAGTGATAGTTACCTGGTCGAATGATATAGTATGAGCACCATCAGTATTTAGGGCATACTTGGCAGCTGCTATTGCTCTTTCTGCAGCCATAGCATTTCTTTCTATACAAGGTATCTGTACATAACCGTATACAGGGTCACATGTCATACCTAGGTGGTGTTCCAAGCCTATTTCAGCTGCGTACTCAATCTGTTCTAGAGTACCACCAAATAGGTAGGCAGCACCTGCTGATGCCATTGAACATGCAGTTCCTACCTCACCCTGACATCCTACTTCAGCACCTGAGATAGAGGCGTTAGTCTTGATTAGGTTACCTATTAGACCTGCCACTATTATACCTTCTATTATATGCTGTCTAGTGTAGCCATTGTGTACCATCAATGAGAAGAATACACCTGGTATTACTCCTGCTGCACCACATGTTGGAGCTGTAACGATTGTACCACCTGATGCATTTTCTTCAGATGCGGCTAGGGCAAAGGCATAGTCCAATGTAGTGTAGTCCTTTGTCGCTAGGTACTTCTTGTAAAATTTTGACGCCCTTCTCTTTAGCTTTAATTCTCCAGGTATCAACTCTCTACTTTCAATTCCCTTGTCTATAGCTTCCTTCATTGTATCTACTATACTTCCCATATATTCTAAGAAGTCGTCGTCTTCTCTGTCCAATACGTACTCTACAAATGACTTGTCATTTTCCCTACAGTACTTAATGATTTCTTCAAGAGTAGAATGTTCATAGTAGACCTTGCCATCTACCTGATTTCTTTTACCTTCCTCTGCTAGGGTACCACCACCAACTGAGAATACAGTCCATTCATCAAAGGCCTGGCCTGATTCATCTAGGGCCTCAAGCATCATACCATTTGGGTGAAATTCTGGATTGATGTCATCCCTCCATATAATTTCCACATGCTTTGGCTCGATTGTCTTTTCTATTATGTAGTCTGTAAGGTGACCCTTGCCTGTAGCAGCTAGTGAACCATATAGGGTACACCTGTAGCTAGCAGCGTTGGGATTCTTTTCCTTGAATCTCTTGGCAGCCCTCTGTGGTCCCATTGTATGAGAACTAGATGGCCCACTTCCTATTTTATATAACTCTTTTAATGTATCCATAATTACCTCCATTAATCTCCATTAATCTTTTAAAAACATCACCTATTATACCACACTCTAGATATTAGGTCTATACATCTTCTTTCAAAAATTAAGCTTATCTAAGGTCTTCTTGGGTATAATATTAGTAATTATTGTAGAAAATAAGTTTAAAAAAAATGAGGTTTATAACTGTTAAGAATAACTTGTAAAAAGTTATAAATATGGATTTATTTTTATAACTTTTAATGATAGAATAAAGTATAAACACTATAAGGAGATTTTAATTATGAGTAAATACTATTCTATCAATAAATTTTCAAAAATTTTAGGAGTATCAGCACAAACGCTTAGAAATTGGGATGCTAATGGTAAACTTCATCCTCATCATACCTCTAGTAACGGATACAGATATTATTCTCATGAACAACTAAATCAGGTTATGAACATAACACCTAATTTAGATAGAATTGTCATTGGATATTGTAGAGTATCAAGCAATAAACAAAAAGATGATTTAGAAAGACAAATAGAGAATATGAAGTTGTATCTAAACGCACAAGGGAAACCTTATGAAATAATTTCTGATATAGGTTCTGGAATCAATTATAAGAAAAAAGGATTAAAAGAACTGATTAAACGCATATCTCAAAATAAGGTAGAAAAAGTCGTGGTTTTTTATAAAGACAGATTATTAAGATTTGGATTTGAATTAGTCGAATATATAGCAAGTTTATATAATTGCGACATAGAAATAATTGATAATACAGAAAAAACAGAACAAGAAGAACTTGTAGAAGATTTAGTTCAAATTATTACAGTATTTAGTTGTAAATTACAAGGTAAACGTGCTAATAAAGCTAGAAAATTAGTAAAAGAATTAATTGAGGAAGAAAGTGAAAAGTAATGATAAAGTCAATAAAAGTAAGATTGAATCCAAATAATAAACAACGCACTAAGTTATTCCAATATGCTGGGTGTGCAAGATTTGCTTACAATTGGGCTATTGCAAGACAACAAGAGAATTATAAACAAGGAAGTAAATTCTTATCAGATAGTGAATTACGAAAAGAACTTACACAGTTAAAGAAATTACAAGAATATCAATGGCTGAATAGGGTAAGTAATAATGTAACAAAACAAGCAATTAAAGATGCTTGTAATGCTTATAAGAGGTTTTTCAAAGGACAATGCAAATATCCTAAGTTTAAGAGTAAGAAATACTCTACCCCATCTTTTTATCAAGACAATGTAAAGATTCAGTTTACAGATACTCATGTTAAGGTTGAAAAGTTTTCAGTGAGTAAAAAACAGAATAAACAAAAATTGAATTGGATTAAACTTTGTGAAAAAGGGAGGATACCAACTGATTGTAAGTATATGAATCCACGTTTCACCTATGATGGGCTATATTGGTATGTGTCAGTTGGAATTGAAGTGGATAATAACGATACTCTTCCATCAAATGAAGGTATCGGAATTGATTTAGGTATCAAAGATTTAGCAATTTGTTCTGATAAAAATACTTATAAAAACATAAACAAGACACAAAGGGTAAAGAAGTTAGAAAAAAGAAAACGCAGGTTACAGCGTTGTATATCTAGAAGATATGAGAAAAATAAGAAAGGAGTAAGTTACTGCAAAACAAGTAACATTATAAAAAGAGAAAAAGAACTTTTAAAGGTAAATAAACGATTAACAAACATTCGTCACAACCACATACATCAAACAACATCTGAAATTGTAAAACGAAAACCAAGTTTTATTTGTATGGAAGATTTGAATGTAAGTGGCATGATGAAGAATAAACATTTATCCAAAGCAGTTTGGCAACAAGGGTTTTATGAATTTAGGAAACAGATTGAATATAAGTCTGAATTGAATAACATTCGATTAATTATGGCTGATAGGTTATTCCCAAGTTCTAAATTATGTAGTTGTTGTGGAAATATTAAGAAGGATTTAAAACTATCAGATAGAATCTATAAATGCCAATGTGGAAACGTCATAGATAGAGATTTTCAAGCAAGTTTAAATCTAAAGATATATGGAGAAAATGTTTTAAAACAACAATCTGTAGCATAACACCTTCAAGTTATTACAGATATGTACCGAGCGTTAATCGGGAATTTACGCCTATGGAGAGTACAAGAACTTGTAAGTAGTATCTAGATTTGTTCAGTATGAAAGCATACTCGTTGAAGTAGGAATGAAACATAAAAGTTTATGACTTTTTATAAGTTTTCAGTAACGGATATAATATGATTTTTAAAGGATGCGGAATTAACATAATTACACCATTTACAGATACAAACGAAGTGGACTTTGATAGTCTAGGAAGGCTAGTGGACACCTACTTGAAGGCAGGGGCCCAGGCCCTAGTATTAGGCAGGACTACAGGAGAGTTCTACGCCATGAATGACAATGAAATCCTTGAGGTGATAGGCTTTGTAGTCAAGAGGGTAAACAAGAGAATCCCTGTTCTTGCCCAGACTGGCCTAAATGATACTGCTAGGTCGGTGGTTTTATCTATAAGGGCCAAGGCCTTGGGGCTTGATGGCTTGATCTTGTCAGCCCCATACTATAGTCAGGGAAATGAGCTCGGCCTAATCAGCCATTTCAAGTCGATTGCCCTAGCTGGTGGCCTAGCAACATATATCGACAATGACCCTGACAGGACAGGACTAAATCTCGAGCCTGCCCTAGTTGCCAAGCTGGCTGATATTCCTAATATCGTAGGTATTATCGAGTCATCTACAGACCTAGACCACCTAGTTGAACTGGCACCACTGGCTAGTTATGAGTTTACAATCATTAGTGGTAACGACAAGACTATGCTAGCCAGCCTAAGCATGGGAGCAAGTGGCCATATATCTGTTCTTGCTAATATATGCCCTAGACCAATTTTTTCCATATATGATAAATTTGTTGCCGGTGACATAGCTGGTGCTAGACAGGTCCAGAACGACTACCTAAAGCCAATCAAGCTGATGAGTCTGGATGTCAATCCTATACCTGTCAAGACAGCCATGAATATGCTTGGCTATGAAGTAGGTAACTTTAGACTACCTCTTCACCCTATGGATCCAGATAAGGCTGCCCAGATAGCTACCTTTATCATGGATACTGGCCTAGAAAAACTTTAGTCTAAATATATTAAAGGGGCTGACCACAATGGTCAGCCCCTTTTCTCTCTTTAAGCTTAATGGATACTTCTAATTCATTTTTCTATTTAAATTATATCTAACGTCATACTCTTCGTCCAAGTCTTTCCTAAGGTCAACATTAAGTTCTAATTCAAGAGCAAAGAATGTATCATCCTCAAACACGTTGCCGAACTTTTCGACAGCTATTCTCTGTTTGGCCTCAAAAACTTTTTTTCTTTCCATGCTTGAAAAATTCATTTCTCGGATTTGTCTAGTTTTTTGTCTCATAATAGATCTCCTTAAATTGGATTTTTTACATTACCTTTCTATTATACCTTGAATAAGATTTTTTTCAAGCTTTTTTTGTAAGTATTTGAATAGTTTCTATATAAATTATGAATTATTTAGTTTTTTTAATAACATCAGAGTTGTCTGTGCAAGCTATACCTAGGCCTCCAAGACTTTCTGAGTTTGATTCCATATTTACATTTAACTTTAACTGGGCATATGAGCTAAAACCACCATCTAGGTTGATTGGCTTGAATCCATTCTGGCTAAGTATCCTACAAGCTAGGTAGCCTCTTAGGCCTACCTGACAAGTTACATATAGGTCCTTGTCCTTTGGTATTTCATCTAACCTATCCCTAAGCTCATCTAGAGGTATATTTACTGAACCTTGTATTGATCCAAGTTCATACTCTTCTGGAGTTCTAGCATCTATTAGGAAGACTCCACCAGCAACTAAATCGTCTATCTTGTCAACTGTAACAGTCTCTACCAGACCATCTAGGATATTAGTAGCTGCATATCCAGCCATATTTACTGGGTCCTTGGCAGATGAAAACGGTGGTGCATAGGCCAATTCTACATCTTCTAGCTCCCTAACTGTTAGGCCACCTGCTATAGCAGTAG
The DNA here is from genome assembly GCF_000758885.1 of Peptostreptococcus sp. MV1. GTDB lineage: Bacteria > Bacillota > Clostridia > Peptostreptococcales > Peptostreptococcaceae > Peptostreptococcus. Next base: position 5,410 of record NZ_JRNB01000019.1, read on the forward strand.
CTATTACGTCTATCCTCTTCTCTACACCTGAGAAACCAACTGCCTGGGCTCCCAAAATCTTTCCACTTGGTACTTCAAATATCAACTTAAAATCAAGTGGCATGGCTGTTGGGTAGTAGCCAGCATTTGATAGTGGGTGAAGGTGGACTACCTTGTAGTTGTCTACACCCATCTGCTTTAATTTCTTTTCATTGTTTCCGGTAGATGAGGCAGTCATATCAAATACCTTGGCAACTGATGTTCCTAGGGCACCCTTGTAGCTTACATCTATACCATTTAACCTATCTGCGAGTATTCTAGCCTGCCTATTTGCTGGAGATGCTAGGGCTATGCTGGCTGGCTGACCGTATACCCTATCCTGTGTCTCTATGGCATCACCAAGAGCATATATGTGTGGCTTAGATGTTTCTAGCTTGTCGTTCACCTTTATATGACCTCTAGGTCCCATCTCTAGGCCTGCAGATACTGCTAGGGCATTTTCAGGCTTTACACCTATTGATAGGATAGTAAGGTCTGTAGAGATTTGTCTTCCGCTCTTCAATACTATAGCCTTTCCATTGTCCTTAAATGAGTCCACACCATCGCCCAAGACTAGGTCAACACCATGGTCAATCATATGGGCGTGTAGGATCTGGGCCATTTCAAAGTCAAATGGGGCCATTACCTGGTCAAGCATTTCCACTAGGTGGACCTTGACACCTCTCTCTACTAAGTTTTCAGCCATCTCTATACCTATGAAGCCACCACCTATTACTACAGCTTCCTTAGGTGATTTTTCGTCTACATAGGCCTTGATAGCATCTGTATCTGGTATATTCCTAAGGGTAAATACATTGTCAGCATCAGCTAGTCCTGGAATTGGAGGCTTGACTGGGTTGGCACCTGGTGATAGGATCAATTCATCGTAGGATTCAGTATATTCCTCACCTGTATCCACCTTTTTAACTGTCACTTCCATCTTGTCAGGGTCTATTGCAACCACTTCACTAAAGTTTCTAATATCTAAATTAAACCTCTGGCTCATACCTTCAACAGTCTGAACAAGTAGGGCTTCTCTCTCACTTATCACCTCACCTATGTAGTATGGTAGACCACAATTGGCAAAGGAAATATACTCACCTCTCTCAAACATTATTATATTAGCTGTTTCGTCCAATCTTCTCAACCTAGCTGCTACTGTTGCTCCACCGGCAACTCCACCAACAATTAGTATCTTTTTCATAATTTTCTCCTCTCAATTTATAAGTCGATACTTAAATTTTTAAAATTACTTTTTGTTTATTCCTTTGCATCTCTTTGTACAAAAGTTGCTAGATAGATTTTTATACAAGCCCTTATCACTATGTGATGCCTGACTTTTATTCTTTCATATTTCTTACTATCTCAGCCACAAAATCATTGTCTATAGAATAGATAATCTCTGTACCATTCCTCTCGCCCTTGATAATACCCGCTGCCTTTAACTTTGACAGGTGCTGGGATACAGTAGACTGGGCAAGCTCTAGACAGACGTGCATATTAGACACATTGCTAGGCCCCTCATTAACCAAGCCCTTTACAATACATAATCTAGCAGGATGAGAAATAGCCTTCAGTATATTAGCATACTCAATAAGAGCCTGGGCATTTACATTAAGTTCATCCATAGATCCACCTCCTCAATATTCAAACTTTATTATATTCGATTTTACATATATTCAACTTTCTGTATATTCATATATATAATATTAGAATGTATATGTCAATAGGTTTTTTATTTTTTCTGACAAGATTCCAGTAAATAAAAAAGGTTGATTGTATAATCAATTTGTACAACTGAATAAAAAATGATTCATTATGAATCCTGTGTTAAAATATAAGTCACAAAACAAATTCTACAGGAGGATCATAATGAATCAACTTAATTTTAACACAGAAAAGAGAAACTTTAAACACCTAAGTGAGTATGAAAGAGGAGAAATTTACGCCATGGTCGAACTAGGACACTCAATATCCTCAATTGCCAGGCATTTGAACAGGTCAAGAACTACTATTTACAATGAGCTTAAACGTGGCAGGGTAGAACAAATAAGAAATGGACACAAGGTTACAGTATACTACCCCGATGCAGGACAAACACAGTATGAAAAAAACAGAAAAAATTCAAAAAAGAAGTTCAAGGTATTAGAATGTGTAGATTTTATCAAGTTCGTAGAGGAATTATTTAAGAAACAATGCTGGTCTTTAGATGAGTGTTATGGTAGAGCAAAGTCAGATAAGCTATTTAAAAATACGGTATGCACAAAGACACTATACAAGTATGTTGAACTAGGTTTTTTGAAGATGAAAAACACTGACCTGCCTCAGAAACTTAAAAGAATTCCAAAGTCTACAAGAATTCGTATAAATAAGAGAAAGTTTGGAAAATCAATATCTGAAAGATCAAAACATATAGAGCTCAGAAAAGAATTTGGACATTGGGAAATAGATACTGTAATAGGCAAGAAAACATCAGACCAAGATGTTTTGCTGACGATAATAGAGAGAAAATCTAGATACTATAAGGTTATCAAAATAGATTCTAAGTCCTCAAAACGAGTAAATGACGCACTTTTAGATTTTATAATGGAAAGCAAAACAAAAGTTGCCGAAGTATTTAAAAGCATAACAAGCGACAATGGTTCAGAGTTTTCAGGGCTAAGTGAGCTTGAATCACTTGTAGCTATGTACTTTTGTCACCCATACTCTTCATTTGAAAGAGGCAGTAATGAAAGACACAATGGGATATTGAGACAATTCATTCCAAAAGGTAGAAGTATTAATGACTTTAGTGAGGATGAGATTATGTATTATGTTGACATAATAAATGCTAAGCCTAGAAAAAATCTAGGATACAGAACACCTGAAGAAATCTTTGATGAAGAGATGGATAAAATATACTCTACGAGTGATGTGGCTTAAAGTATAGAAGCCCTCTTTCAAATATCAGTTTACTAGTCCTAAAATAGCACTCAAGACTAAAATGAATAGGCAAGGCCTAGTCTTGACATATATTTTAGGACAAGTGCCGATATTTTTGCAAGAGTGGCAAAAAAGTGTACAAATTGATATTGCAATTTATGGAAATTATAAAAATACAAATGTCTACTATATAATTCTTTCCCAATTTTTTCTCCTTTTTCAGTTAATTTTATGGAGCGAAATTCTCTGTATACATATCCTTCATCTACTAAATTATTTACAGCTACACTGACTGATGGTTTACTTAATTTAGTATACTTAACAATATCTTTATTAAAAACTTTATCCTTATCTTGCAATAAAATATAAATTACCTCAATATAGTGTTCTTTATAAAAAACTTTTCTGTGAAGCATACTTCCCAAAATCTTACCCCTTTTCTTTTAAAATTATATCTTTATAGGTTAATTAATACCTAATTAAGGTAATTATAAATTATATTAACTAATATTACAAATCATACTGATTAATATGCTAATTTTATATGAAGTTATTCTAATTTCTCATATTATATGTAGATTATCTACTACATAGTTGATTAAATTTAAAATTTATATTTGACAACTTAAACAAATTATGCATTAGTGACCTTAGATTTACGTTGACCTGGTGTAAAATATATTTATTTTACTGAAAATATTTTTGAACATTTGTATTCAAACTGAATTACTAAGATTAAATCACTTGGTAAATATAATAATAATTACTACTTTATATTTAGAAGATTGGTGTCTAAAAAATCAAAAAAATTATATCAGGCGTAAAAAGTTATGCATCTGATATAATTTTTAAAAATTAATATTTGTATCATTTTTAGCTTAAACTTTGTGCTTATTACGACCTGTTTTTAATGCCGTTGTTTGAAGTCAGTTTATACAATAGACAATTTATAACTATGAATTTTTGTTTATTAATCAGTCTATTTCATTTATATAATAATCTAATACACATAATTTTCTGTGTTTATAGAGTTGTCTATCATTTTTCTATAAGTAAGAGAATTATTGAGTAACTCTTTATGTGTACCAATCGATTCAACAAATCCATCTTTCATAACTACAATTTTATTTGCATTCTCTATTGATTTTAATCTATGAGATATAATTATTACGGTCTTATCTTTTGTTAATTTATTAAGAGCTTCTTGAATTTTTACCTCATTTATAACATCAAGAGATGAAGCTATTTCATCAAGAATCACAATAGGAGCATCTTTTAATAAGGCTCTAGCTATCGATATCCTTTGACGTTCTCCCCCAGATAGCCTTGCCCCATTTTCACCAATTTTAGTTTGAAACTTATCAGGGAGTTTTTCTATAAACTCATAGCAACCAGAGAGTTTTGCCACTCTTTCAACCTCACCATCGCTTGCAGCTAGATTACCAATTCTTATATTCTCCATAATTGTTGTATCAAATAACGTCACGTCTTGAAAAACAACAGAAATATACTTAAATAGGCAATTTGTATCAATTTCTCTAATATCATGACCATCTATCATAATACTTCCATGATTATAATCATAAAGTCTACTGATTAATCTGAGTATAGTAGTTTTGCCACAACCACTCGGTCCAACTAAAGCTGTAACCTCATTTTGTTTAGCAATAAAACTGACCCCTTTGATTACTTTAGCACTTTCATTATAAGAAAATTCTACATCTTTGAGATTTACATCAAAGTTTTTCAACTCAACTATTTTCCCTTGTTGAGTTTTTGTATTTCTAATTTCTTTAATCCTTTTAATTCTAATATCTATATAAAAAATTTCTTCAATATACTCATAAAGAGCAGAAATTCCACCAGACATTTTTGCCGCTGCTATAATATATGCAATAAGCATAACAAGATTAATTTCTTTAGAAACATAGTAATTAATTCCGAAATAGATGGTAAATCCTATAGAAAGTTGTGCTATATAGCTAGCCAAACTAAGTGGTAAAGCTGAGATATTTTCTGTTTTCCATTGGATACTCTCTGCTTCGTTTAAATCTTTTTGTACATTAATTTGAACTTTATCTTTTAAGCCATAACTACGAATTTCTTGATTCATTTCTATTGCATTTTGAAAATTTTCTGATATTTTTCTAAGTTTTAGATAGTGTTTTTTCCTTTGAATTATCTGAATTTTTTTTGTCGCAAATATAACAATCACAGATAATACCAGAGGAATAATAATTGACAGAGCCAATTTAAAATTTCCAATAAGCATCATTATAGACATGATTATAAAATATACGCTAAATCCAATGCAACCTCCAATCGCATGTGCCAAAGCATGTTCAATTACTGAAATATCAGACATTATAGTCTGTGCCAAATCAGAGACATCATGCTTTGAAAAATAAGAAAGTGGCAACTCTCTTAAATGATTTGCTATATCAATTCTAAGGTTGGCAGATTCCTTATAAGTTTCATTAAATTTGACTTTGTAGTCTACATTTGTCAGAATTAACATTATTATAGCTGCGATTACTAATGCAATTAACGAATTGAGTATTTGACCATTATTACCTGATACTATTAAATTTGCAAAAGTTAATACAATAAGCAAAGGTGGTAAAAATGAAAAATAGTATAAAAAAGCAGTAATACTTGATTTCAAGAGTCCCTTAGCTCCGGTTTCAGTTAACTGAAATTTATTTTTTAAATACTTTTTCATCATGCAACCCTCCATTCATTTGCCTTGTTATATAAATCTTGGAGTGCTTTATATTTTCCTTCAAGCTTCATCAGTTCACTGTCCGATCCCCTTTCTACAATATGACCATCTTCTATGTAGAGTACTTCATCTACATTTTTTATAGAGGAAAGACGATGGGCAATCATAATAACCGTTTTATTTTTCATAAGAACTGAAAATGCTTTTTGAAGTTCGTACTCATTTTCGGGATCTGCCGCCGCTGAAGCTTCGTCTAGTATAATAATTTTTGCATCTTTTAAAATCGCTCTAGCTATGGCTATCCTTTGGACTTCTCCACCAGATAAATAAACACCTTTTGAGCCTATAATTGTATTTTCCCTTTCTTTAAATTTATCCAATATTTCGCTACATCTTGCCGCTTCCAACGCCCTCATAACTTCTTCATAACTCGCATTAGGTTTTCCTATTCTTACATTTTCATAGATACTAGTTTTAAATAATTTAGAATTCTGAAAAACGAAGGCAATATTCTCTAAAAGTACTTTTTCAGAGTATTCTTTAAGATTACGACCACCAATCAAAATTTCCCCATCATTAATTTTATAAAATCCCGAAATTAATTTTGCGATTGTAGATTTCCCACCACCGCTAGGCCCTACTAAAGCATAGGTTTTATTTTCGGGAAGAAGTAAGTTGAAATGTTCTAAAACCATTTCTTTTTCATATCCAAAAGAAACATTTTTAAATTCGATGTTATAATTCTCAATATTTTCCAGACTACCATAATTTATTTTATTATCATTCATATCTATTAGAGCATCCTCTAGCTTTTTCACTGCATCTTTGGCTTTAAAAGTATCTGTTGCAACCGACATAACTAAAGAAAAAGAAGATAGCAATAAACTTGAAAATACAGCAAAGTAAATGACTTTCGCTAGTATTAACAAGGTGTTTTCTCCCTTAGAAATATAAAAAATCGCGAAAGGTACACAAAAAGCATAAAACAAGTTAAATAATACCTGAAAAGTAATGTTTGGAATACGGCATGATTGTGAATATTTGTAAGTATAATTTTTATAATTCATAATAGAATCTAACATTGACTTATAATATTTTACAGTTACCCCGAATATCTTAATAACTTGCATTCCTCTAATATATTCAACCGTTGCAGCACTCATTTCTTGCAAAGAATTCATTGATTTTTCCATCAAGTCCATTCTTTTAAACATCCCTTTATATTGTAAAATTCCTATAATACTTGTGATTACAAGCAATATTCCCTGCCTATAATCAATTTTAAAAGCTAGAGTAAACATTAAAATTGGCGTAAGTATGGCAACAACAGTATTCGGAATTAAATGAGCTACAGCTTGATGAGTATTTGCTGCATTGTCATCAATTATTCTTCTTATTTCTCCAGAAGAATTCTTATCGAAAAAAGAAAAAGAAGCGTTCATCAGTCCTTTAAGACCCGCTGTTCTTAAGTTTCTTTCCAACCTAAATCCCACATAATGAGAAGCCATAGTCCCACTCATGATTAACACACCTCTAAAAATCATCAAGATAACAAGTTTAAAGGAATAATCCAATGCCAGAGAATAATTTGCATCTACAAGCAATGATTTAACGACTATCCAGAAAACCCAGTAAAATGCAATAAACACAAACACAGATATTGCTGCCAGTGTGATGGATAAATAGGCATATTTTTTTCTTTCCTGAACATATGAAAATAGATTTTTATATAAATTTTTCATTTATACCCTCCTTTTTCAACACAATAAATTTATTACAAACAAGATTGGCAAACTCCATATCATGAGTGGCAATGATAGTTACTCTATCTCTGGATACTTGCTTGATTAATTCAGTAACTCTTAACATATTCTCCAAGTCTAAACCACTCGTAGGTTCATCTAATAAAAATAAAAGTTTGTTATTAGCAATACCTACCCCTATTGCTAATCTCTGCTTCTGTCCGCCCGACAATAGATTTGGATGCTTGTCTGCATATTGTTCAAGATTTAATTGAAGCAATATTTTTTGAATCCTTTCACAATCAATACTAGGATTTCCTAATTTCAATTCGCTCTTGACACTTTCCGAGAAAAGTTGGTAATTCACATCTTGCATTACCATGTAAGAATTTCTAATCCTATTTTTAGCTTCAAACTTTTTATCATTCCAAGTTATATCACCCTTAAAACTATTAAATAGTCCTGAAATTGTTCTTAACAAACTTGTTTTACCGGTGCCATTAGGAGCAATTAGTCCTATAATATCTCCCATACTAGCCTCAAAATTAAGGTTAGAAATAATCTTTCTATTTCCTCTATAAATAGAAAGATTATTAAGTTTTAAGATTTTTTTATTATTAATTTGAAGCTTTTCTTTTTGCTGAAGTAATCTATTCGTTCCTTTTATTGATCTAAGACCCATTTCTTTTCGTACATCATCACTAAGATTTACAAACTCTTCTTTAGAATAAATCTTCTCAATCTTTCCATTCTTAAGATAAATTGAGCGATTTATTAAATCCATTAGATAAAACAATCTATGCTCCGCAATAATAATTGTCTTACCTTGACTCTTTAATAATGATATATACTGTTTCAAATCCTCAATTGATTTATAATCCAAATTTGAAGAAGGTTCATCCAATACATAAATATCAGGGTTTATAGCATAAACAGATGCAAATGCAATTTTTTGTTTCTCTCCACCTGAAATTTTAAAAATATTTTTGTTCAATAAATTGTTTATCTTTAAATCATTACAAGTTTTTTCTAATCTATTCTGCATCTCTTGTAAAGACATCCCTTTATTTTCCAATCCAAAAACAATTTCACTATCAGTATCTACATTAAAAAATTGTGTTTTAGGATTTTGAAATACAGAACCTACTCTATCCGCTAGAACATACATAGGAATGTCTTCTGTATGTTCATTATCTAAAATTACATTCCCTTTTAATTCTCCTTCATATAAAGTAGGCACTAGCTTATTTATAAGCCTCAATAAAGTTGTTTTTCCACAACCTGAACCTCCACAAATTAATATACATTCGCCCTTTTTAATATTTAAATTGATATTTATCAAATTTGAGGTTTCCTCATTTTTATATTTGAAGTTAATTTCTTGCAATCTAATCATCTTTTTAATTCACCTCACTATCGCATAAAAAATAAGTATACCCTCAGCTAATAAAACAATATAATCTACTATCCTAAACTTTATTTGAATAAGAGATGTTTTTTTACCTGGATTTTCAATACCTCTTGTAACTGCCGCTATAGTTAATTCATCAATAGCATTTGAGGCACTTATTAGAAGTGGAGTATATAAACACTCTATAAATAATGATGGTGATTTAAAAAAACCTATGAAACTTGAACGAATCTCTCTAAGCTTCATGGAATCTTTAATATAACCCCAATTCTCTTTAAGTGTAGGTATATATCTAAGCATCATTGCAAAAGTGATAATAAAAGAGTCCGGAAGTCTTAATTTTCTCATCGCCGAAATAAATTCACTTACTTTCGTTGTTTTTATCATAATAATTGCCATCATTGTGCTCGGATATACCTTGTATACTAAGGTCATCCAAGCACTAAATAATATACTTAGAGAATTATCAATTAAAACAATATAATGGGTCCAAACATACATCAAAGAAAAGTATATTAACGAAAGTATTAATGAAAATTTAATTTCGCCACTTAATGTACCTATTATAGCAATAACTATTATAAGAACACTTAGATAAGATATTTCCGCTGCCAAAGCTGTAATAATTGCACAACCTAGCAAAAAGAATACCTTTGTTCTCGGATCGAATTTCATTAAATAATTCCTGCCTTTTCAAACTGCTTATTTAACAATTTTTTCCCAATAAGTCCACTAATCAAAGCAACAATAACTGTACCAACTACCATAATAATCAAAACTTTAGGGCTGGCAACAGATTCCATTTTTTTAATATAGTCAGCTGGTGATGATTTTAACATATAGTTAATCCAAGCTTCTCTGTTTACAAAGTAAGCAAAATAAGTTCCCATTGAACCAAAACAATAAATAACATAGGAAAAGATGTTAAAAAAAGAACTTCTATATTTTTTTATGCCAGCAACTAAATCCGCAATAAAACTCGCTATCACTCCACCAATTGCCATCGCCCAGTGCATACCCATTGTATAAGCAAGCACACCACCGATAACACCTACCATAAAAATAACTCCTCTTTTGGGAACCTTAGCAATTAATAGTAAGTATGGAGTTCCTGGCAATACTGCTGCAGCAATCGGGAAATAAAAAGTTAATAATGGATTAATTGCTAAAAATCCCCCTAATATTGATCCTGAAATAAGAATTATAGCCGTAAATACTCCGATAGTAATCAAGTCTTTTATTGTGAATCTTTTTTCTTTTTTTTCTTTTGTGTAATTCATTTTATCCTCCTTAAAACTTCTATTTGGGTATCAGTTACCCTACACTAACTATTGTACCAAATTTAAATATATAGTATAATAGGTTTAAGAATAATATGTCTTTTCGTTTTGTTATTTCGTCTTATCATTTCATACTATGGAGGTGATGTTATGGAAAAGATTATAGATAAATTTAAAAGTGCAATAGAACAGAATAACTTTTTTAAACAGATAGAAACACCAGATACATACAATTCACTAGGAACAACTTGGGAAATTTCAAAAGAAATTGGAAGTGGTTTTTATTGGATGTATGCTCAGAAAAATTTATTTGATATCAAGATTCATGATTTTTTCTTTTACGAAGATTCATTCATGGAATTTAATATGCCCGAATGTCTCAGCATCACTGAGTACTTTTCTATCTCAGGAGAAGAGTTAAAACCATATAGAAGACTAAATGCAGGTTGCATTAAAACTTTTGTAGGTGGATATGAACCTTATAGAGTTCTTATTCATAAAAATATACCGGTTCGATCTATCGGAATAGAAATTATGCCTGATTTTTATGAAAAATTTTTAAAGGAACAGTATCCCAATCAATATACACATCCCCTTGAAGCCTTTCAGGCAATTGATCAAATTTATGAATTTCCACAAATGCAAAAGCTCTTCTTTGAATTGAAAAATTATAAGGAAAATAATGGACTATCAAGTCATCTTTACTACGAATCAAAAGTAAATGAATGTGTTTCTTTAGTATTGGATTATGCTAATGAACTTAAGACAGAAAAGTTAAATCCCTTAGCAGCTGACGATATTTCCTCACTAAATGATGTTGTCGATTACATCAACGATCACTATGCTTTTGATATTCCACTTAAAAGATTGGCAAATATAGCTTTAATGGGAACAACTAAACTAAAAAAATCTTTTAAACAATATAAAGGCTGTACAATTACCGAGTATATTCAGGCTAGACGAATGGCTCAAGCAGAGCACTTAATTATAGAAACTGATTTAAACATTAATCAAATTGCAAAAACTGTAGGTTACTCTACTTCAAGTAGATTTGCTACTTTATTCAAAAATAGTACGGGGTTGCTACCTAACGAGTATCGTAAAATTTCAAAAAAGTAAAATAGCGTAGTGTAGACCAACTAAAGAAGTCAATAGTTATTTTAAAAATTTTTGGTTGATTGTATAATCAATTTGTACAACTGAATAAAAAAATGATTCATTGCGA
>NZ_JRNB01000020.1 GCF_000758885.1 Peptostreptococcus sp. MV1
ACTTTGAAAGCATTTTTGTTACCATCAACGCTATATATTATAGAACCCTTTTTTTGAAGTGAAATAAAATATTTACAAAAATTAAATGGAAGCAACTCATTTATAAAGGTTTTAGAATGAGGGCTTCCATTTTTGTTTGTGTTTATTTATCTAACTACTACTGCAAATCTTCTGTTTCCGTAGTTGTAGCACCTATCCACGATAGCTTGAGACTTCCAGTAGAAAAATGGTTTGCTACGGTTGGCCCCATCTGATTCATGGTTGTAGGGGTCTGCCACATAAAAGGCCTTCTTGACTGGATCATAGCCTGTTAGGAGGATTACATGGTTGTTGAATATTCTCCTAGTAGGAACTCCCTCTATTGGTAGGGTCTTGTAGTAGGCTGGCCCCCAGTGTAGGGTAGCGTAGACAACTACAGTGTTGCCATTTTGAATTTCCTTTATGATGTCTTCTATAGGAGCGCCTTGTATATTGACAACATTGCCGTATCTTTGTCCGTACTTGGCTAGGGGCTCAGGGTCTATAGTTAGAAATCTCCTGCTTTCATTGCCATATGGTGATCCTACATATCCCTTGGCAGGGTTGCTGCTAGTCTTTGGCATCCTGTTTAGGAAGGTTCTTAGGTCTAGGTTTGTATATCCCTTGCCCTTTAGGCCCATCAATAGGGATGTAGCTTCACATCCATTTGGGGCATAGACAGGTTTTAGCTGGGATACATAGGGAACCTTGTTTATTATTTTTCCTCCAGTATTGGGTCTATTTGCTTCTGGCTTGGATGGTTGAGGCTTTGGTTCTCTTGGTTTTACATCGGGTCTTGGCTGAGGTTTTTTTGGAGCCTCATTGTCTATAGGGTCTAGCCCCCTTGTCAATCTTTCTGTATTGGCTAGAGTCTTGTCTGATATAGATAGCTGTCCACCAACTACAAGTGCCTTCTTTATGTTGTGGTTTTTGAAATAGTCTATTACACTCTGGTCTATCTGGTCCTTTGATATCAGCAGTATAGGCGCGTCTATCTTTTGTGCAAGTGTAGATGCTGCTAGGGCATCTGGAAAGTTTTCACCGGATGCTAGGATGACAGTAGATGAGTTTAGGCTCTCTCCTATCTTGGCACTAGTTTCATAACGGTTGTTGCCACTAATCCTAGTGTGGCTATTGTAGTTATATTGGTTGGATATGGCTGTTGCTAGACCCTCTTGGATGCTGTTTTCTCCACCGACTATTAGGAAATTATCGTGGTCTAGCTCGTCTAGGGCTCCTTCTACTGCCTTAGGGAGTTCGTTACTCTTAGTTAGTAGGAGGCCTGCCTGATCAAGGATTGATGATGTAGCTAGGGCATCTGGGAATTTTTCTCCTGAGGCAAATACTACTGTTTTTTTGTTGGCCTGAGAGAATATTTTTTGACAGGTGTCGTACCTGCTATCTCCTGCTATACGGCTTACCTTTTTGATGCCTACGATGTTTGCTAGGTTTTTTTCTATGTTTTCTGATATGGAGTTGGGGCCACCTAGTATGATTAGGTCCTCTGCTTCCAACCTAGTTATTTCATCTATTATTGCCTGTGTTAACTGGTTTTGGACTAGGATGACAGAGTAGCGACCCTTTGTCAGGTTGGATGCTGCTAGGGCGTCCGGATAGTTTCTGGCATCTGCTAGTATTACGGTTTTCGATTTGGTATTTTCAAATTTACTGATTTCTATTGATGTCTCTACCCTTCCTGGACCAGCTATCCTCATAGTAGCCTGGTCTGATGATAGGAAGGCTGCTAGCCTTGAACTTGGGTCTAGCTTGGCTTCTTGGTCAGTGGTATTTGCTATGATTTCGTTGCTATCTGTAGTTGTAGATATACTTTCTACATTTGGGTTATTTGCCTGGTCTGCCAGGGTTGGACTAGTTGAGCTAACTAGCATGCCCATAGCTAGTAGGACGGCTATTTGGCTTTTTTTGAATTTCATTTCTGCTTCCTCCATAGTTTTTATAAATACTTATAATTTCATTTCTGTGGTCTAAATATTGATGAGAAGATTAATTCTATTTTAAATATAATCAATATAGTGTTAATTTTAACCACAACTTATATTTTACTATAAATAAAGCTTTTTTACAGTAACAATTTCATTACAGAAAAGATAAAATATGGCATTGAAAATTTTACTTATAATATGGATATATCATTCAAGTAAAATGAAATTCAACTCTGGATGGAAGAATTCTTTAGATATTTTTAGGAGTTTATTAACTATATTTGTGAATTTCTGGAAAGTATTGTAAATTGAAAACAATTATTATATTATAAGAGTGGAGATTGACAATTTAATAGGGAAAATGGAGGTAAAATAATGGTTGAAAAAGATTTATTTCAATTTTGTGGAAACACTAAAAGATACATTATAGAGGCCGTACTCATAAACTGTATAAGGTTGGGGGCAAATATATTGTTTTCATTTATGTTTGCGTCTGTACTGGCCTACTTTATCATTGGGACTCATGTATTTGATCCCAAGCTGGCCTATGCCCTAATAGCCTTGTCCCTGATAGTGAGACAGGTATGTGTAAGGGCGGTTACTAGGAAGAATAACCTAGTTGTATATGAGGTCAAGCAGAACCTGAGAAAGGCTATCTATAGCAAGGTATTGAGCCTAGGATCTCTTTACCAGGAGAAGATGACTACTCAGGAAATTGTCCACCTAGGTGTAGAGGGGGTAGAGCAGTTGGAAAACTATTTTGGGTCTTATCTGACTCAGTTCTACTACAGCTTTATATCTACCTTTGTCTTGTTCCTAGTTATAGCGCCTATTAATATCAAGATAGCTGTGGTCTTGTTGGTCTTGGCACCGATAATTCCCCTTTTCCTATTATTGATATTAAAGATAGTCAAGAATGTCCAGAAGAAGTACTGGTCTAAGTATGCAGATGTCGGTAACCTATTCTTGGATAGCTTACAGGGTTTGACTACTCTAAAGGTATTCAGGGCTGACGAGGCTAGGGGGCAGGAGCTTGACGAGATGTCTGAAGGTTTTAGGAAGGAGACCATGAGGGTCCTATCTATGCAGTTGAATTCTATCATGATAATCGACTGGATAGCCTATGGTGGTGCTGTTGCAGGTATCATAGTTGCCCTGAACGAATTTGTAGCTCTCAATATAAATATCTACCAGATAATATTGGTTCTACTTTTGATAGCGGACTTCTTTGTGCCAATGAGGACACTTACATCCTTGTTTCATGTTGCTATGACAGGGGTTACAGCCAGTGAAAAGATGTTGGACTTCTTGAACGAGGATACTAATATAGAGACTGGTAGCCATAGCTTTGAAAAGAATTCACCTATCAGTGTTAGGGCTATGAACTACTATTATCCGGATGGAACTCATGCCTTAAGGGATATCAATATGAATTTTGAGCCGGGTAGTTTGACTGCCCTAGTAGGTCCTTCTGGTTGTGGTAAGTCTACCCTAGCTTGTTTGCTAGCAGGTGAGTATAGGCATCCAGACCAGTCAATATATTATGGTAGCCATGAGTCAAGAGACCTTGCTAAGGGGGAAATAAGCAAGAATGTTATCAGGGTTACTCATGATGGACATATTTTCCAGGGTACTGTCAGATCTAACCTATATCTAGGTAATAGCCAGGCATCTGACCAAGACTATATAGAGGTCTTGAAGATAGTGAATTTATGGGATTTGTTCTCTGGCATGGAAGGCTTGGATACACCTATTTTGGCCCAGGGAAAGAACCTATCTGGTGGTCAGGCCCAGCGTTTGAGTTTGGCCAGAGCCCTACTGCATGACGCAGAGGTGTATATATTTGATGAGGCTACATCTAATATAGATATAGAATCAGAACAGGTAATTATAGATATTATAGAGGAGATATCCAAGAGAAAGACGGTAATATACATATCGCATAGGTTGGCATCTATAGTGAATGCAGATAAGATCTATGTGATGAAGAAGGGTCAGCTAGTCGAAGAAGGCAAGCATGATGATTTGATGGCTGCTAAGGGCCAGTATGAGAGCCTATTTAGCCAGCAGGAAGAGTTGGAATCATACAGGTCAACTAGTCTAGCTACAGACCAGGAAAGAGGTGATATCAATGACTAAGAGGAGGAGTTCACCCAAGATAATATCTCAATTAATTGGATTGATAGCCCCACTGAAATTGCAGATGACCTTGGCGATTTTGTTGGGTGTGATAGGATTTTTACTATCTTTCGGTATAGGTATACTTGGAGGTTATGCTGTATTAAGTGTCCTACCAGAAAATGTAAGCAGGGGCTTTGTTCACCTGCCTATTGGTGGCTACCAGTTCTCATGGTATGTGGTTGCCCTGATAGTGTGCGCAGTATTGAGGGGGGTCCTTCATTATATAGAGCAGTTCTGCAACCACTTTATAGCCTTTAGGATACTGGCAGAAATAAGGCACAAGGTATTCTATGCTATGAGGAAGTTGGCACCTGCCAAGCTAGAGGGCGAGAACCAGGGCCAGTTGATATCAATCATAATGGGGGATATAGAGCTATTGGAAATATTCTATGCCCATACGATATCACCGGTCATGATAGCCTTCTTCGTAACCATAGTACTGTTTGTATTCTTTGCCAAGATACATATATTGGTGGCCCTATTGGCCCTACTTGCCCAGCTGGTAGTTGGTGTCATAGTTCCAATTATAGCATCTGAGAGGGGCAAGGAAGTCAGCGTAAAGATTAGGCGTAATATAGGTAACCTAAATGGTAAGTTCCTGGACCAGTTGAGGGGTATCAGGGAAATTATCCAGTACGACAAGGGGGACCATGCCCTAAAGGAGATAGATGACAGTACTAGGCAGATACTAGACAGGCAGAATGAATTGAAGGACCAGATAGCAGCCCTACAGGCCAATACCGATTCGATTATAATAGTATTTTCTATCTTACAGTTGTTATTGTGTGCTAAACTGGTTATGGCTGGTTCAATTAGTCATTCCCAGGCCTTTATAGCAGTCTTGACTCAGATTAGTACATTTGCACCGTATATAGCCCTTGCCAACTTGGGTGGTACCTTGACTCAGACCTTTGCCTGTGGTGATAGGATACTTACACTATTGGAAGAAGAACCTATTGTCAAGGAAGTTGTAGATGGCAAGGATGTAACATTTGACGATGTAGATTTCAAGGGTTTGACATTTGCCTATGAGGATAGGAATATATTGACCGATGTCAATTTCAAGATTAAAAAGGGAGAGACCCTAGGTATCATGGGCAGGAGTGGCAGTGGTAAGTCTACCCTTCTAAAGCTATTGATGAGGTTTTGGGATCCACAGCAAGGATCTATATCAATTAATGGTGTCGATATCAAGGATATCAATACCCAGTCCCTATATTCAAATATAGACTATATGACCCAGACAACTATACTGTTTGCCGGTAGTATCAGGGACAACCTGAGGATAGCCAAGGCAGATGCTAGTGACGAAGAAATATACGAGGCCTTAAGAAAGGCATCTATAGATGAAGATATTAGGAAGTTAGACAAGGGCTTGGATACGAGAGTGTCTGACCTGGGAGATAATTTCTCTGGCGGAGAGAGACAGAGGATAGGTCTGGCTAGGTGCTTCCTTACAGATAGTCAGCTCTTGCTATTAGATGAGCCTACTTCTAACCTTGACTCCTACAATGAGGCGATTATACTCAAGTCGCTGATAGAAGGTAGCCAGGGCAAGACAATTGTCATGGTATCTCATAGGGAGTCTACTATGGGTGTATGTGATAGGATTATTAGGGTCAAGGATTCTAGAGTTATTGAGGGATAGTGACTTATATAATCACAAATAAATAATGAACGTTTGACTAAAAGAAGAGGACGGTTGCATTCTTGACGCAGGTAAATGAATGCTGACCCTCCTCTTTATTTATTGGTATCCTTATCGGACCTAGTTGTTTGATGGTTTCAGCAATTTTAATTTTAATACTCCAAATGTAGAAATAATGGCGAGAATATTCTCGCCATTATTTCTTTTTCATAGCCAAATATGATATAATGGCTAAGAAAAAGAGGGAGGTAGTATTGTCCATGAAAATTATGAATATATAGAATTCAACAAAAATGATATTTTAACACTTCATAACAAACTATATTCTTACTCTTATGTAAATCACAGGGGTAAATTTAAGACCATGGATAATACCATTATTGAGGTAGATGCTTGCGATTTTATTAAAAGCATACAAAGAATGTGATGATAGATTTAAGCTAATTGGAAAAGAAAAATTAACTTCGCCCGAAAGAGTGTTTTCCGTTATTCAAAAATCATTACAGCCTGTTTCTAAAAAAGATATTATGATTATTTGCCCAGATATCTCACAGAGGACAATAGAGCGAGCTTTAAAAGAATTACAGGACGATGAAAAGATAAAGCAAGTAGGTCGTGGTCGTTCGACAAAATATATTAAAACTTAAACTCTGGATAAGCGGAGTAGGTGGTTTGCAATCTGGAAAAGGAGGATATATAAGTGCAAATTGTTTTTGTAAATGTACTAGTTTTATTTATGCTATTATTTTTAGGGTTTATCCTGGGCAGGAGGAAGGTTATAGCCTACTCATCCATAAAGGACCTGACTAATCTTTTGATAGATGTCAGTATACCTTGTACGATTGTGGTGTCCTTGATCAAGCCCTATAGTTCCCTGTTGATGAGGAACACTGTTGAGGTATTTGTCGTGGTAATGATTTACCATCTTGTGGTGGCAGCCATAGCATATTTCCTGACAGGGGTCATGAAGGTCGACCCAAAGAAGAGGGGGTCTTGGATATTTGCCATAGTATTCTCCAACAATGGATTCATGGGCTATCCCTTGATGTATGCCCTTTACGGTAGTGATGGACTATTTATTATGGCTATGGGCAATGTTGCCCAAAATGTCCTGATATTCTCTCTTGGACTAAAGATAGTGACTATGAATTATGGTGGTGGAGATAGGATTAGGCTGAGGTCTATCATCTTCACCAAGCAGAATATCGCCGTTGTGATTGGCTTGATAATATTTGTGACTCAATTGGCAGTTCCAAAGCCAATTGTAACACTCTTGACATATGTGTCTAATCTGACAGTGCCACTATCAATGATGGTTGTAGGTATGTCCCTATCTAGGTATGAAGTCAAGAATATGTTCACTGACAAGGAAGTATACAGGCTTACCCTGGTTAGGATGATAATATTTCCAGCCTTGATGGTGCTGGCCTTTAGGTTGTTGAATGTAAATATCAGTGCTAGCCTTCCGATGGCTATATTGTTCTATACGGCAGCCCTACCATCTCCTGCCTTTACCAGTATAATGGCTGAGAGGTATAATACCAGTATAGGTTTTGCATCGAAATGCGTCTTTGTTACGACTATATTAAGTGTCTTGACGGTTCCATTTTTTGCGGGTCTATTATAGTGATTTAAAAGATTGACATAGAGTAAAAATACTTCTATGATGAGTATAATAAGGACAGGACCTTGGCTATATCAGCGGATAGTCGCATTCGACCTACAGTTATGAAGGCCAATGAAGAATATATCAAGGGTAATGGCCTTGTACTGAAAGAATTCAACCTATATCTAAATGGTCAGAAAGGATATTTCCCTGTATATCAATGCGAAAAATACTATAAGAAGTTTTCAGAGGACTTTAAGAGGGTCGACTCTATGAAGAAGAGGGAGCCATCTAAATTAAAAATGGACTTGATGATAAAGATAGACGGAAGAAGATATGAGTTTTTGATGAGGTCTATAATGGATATTAAAAACCCTATAGACAAGGAAATAGTGGTAAGGATTGATGGCAAAGAAGAGCTTGTATTGGATAAGAATGATACACTAACCGAGAGCATCAGCCAGTCATTCCGTGAAATATATATGGAAAAAACCAAATAGAAAAATAATCAACCAAAATAAGTGAAAATTTAATAGAAAATCTTGAAAAGACTTGACAAATATGTTAAAATAGTATACTGCTTACAATATATTTGCAGGTCTTTTTTGGTTGCAAAAAATATATTAAAAGCGATTATTTAGTTAGATTAGCAGCCTATAAAGTGGGCTCGAAAAGGTAAATTTCTATTGCATTTAATTACTGGATCGAGGTGGATTTAAGGCTGTATGACTCATAAATTAACAAATGCAATCAAAATTTAATTTAGTGAGGTGAAGATTGTGGTACCACATCCAGTCACGATTGGAAAAAGAGAAAGAATGAGCTTTTCCAAGATCAAGGAAATAGCTGACGTTCCAAACCTGATTGAAATCCAGGTGGATTCATACAAGTGGTTTTTGGAAGAAGGTTTGAAAGAGGTATTTACAGATATTTCTCCTATTGAGGATTATACAGGTAATCTGATATTGGAATTTGTAGATTATTCTCTAGATGAAAAGCCAAAATACGATATTGAAGAGTGTAAGGAAAGAGATACTACTTACTGCGCACCTTTGAAGGTCAGGGTTAGACTTATCAACAAGGAAACTGGCGAAATCAAAGAGCAGGAAGTATTTATGGGAGATTTCCCTCTAATGACAGACAGGGGTACCTTCGTTATAAATGGTGCCGAGAGAGTTATAGTATCACAGTTAGTTAGATCACCAGGTGTATACTATTCAGAAGAAAGAGACAAGACTGGTAACAGACTGATTTCTTCTACTGTAATACCTAATAGGGGTGCATGGTTGGAGTATGAAACTGATTCTACAGGTGTAATATCTGTAAGAGTTGACAGGACTAGAAAGCAGCCGGTGACAGTTTTACTAAGAGCCCTAGGTATAGGTACTGACGCAGAGATAATCAACCTATTGGGTGAGGACGAGAGAGTCTTGTCAACACTTGAGAAGGATAACACTACAAACGTCGATGAAGGTCTAATAGAAATCTACAAGAAGTTGAGACCAGGTGAGCCTCCAACTGTAGATAGTGCTTCATCACTATTAAATTCATTGTTCTTTGATCCAAAGAGGTACGACCTTGCCAAGGTTGGTAGGTACAAGTTCAACAAGAAGTTGGCTCTTTGCTATAGGATCATGGACAAGATTGCTTCTAGAGAAATCATAAATCCAGAAACTGGTGAAAAGTTTGCTGATGCAGGCGATAAGATATCTCTAGACCTTGCTAAGGAAATTCAGAATTCTGGAATCAATGCTGTCTGGATAGCA
Organism: Peptostreptococcus sp. MV1; assembly: GCF_000758885.1. Taxonomy (GTDB): domain Bacteria; phylum Bacillota; class Clostridia; order Peptostreptococcales; family Peptostreptococcaceae; genus Peptostreptococcus. Next base: position 9,163 of record NZ_JRNB01000020.1, read on the forward strand.
ATTGATGATGATAAGGAAATAAAGGTTATAGGTAATAACTTTGTTGATATAAATGCTCATATCAGCTTTGATATATCCGACCTAAATATAAAGGAATATGTCCATTACCCAACATTGAAGGAATTCATGGAGACTTACCAGGATGAGGCCCAGTTGAAGGAAGTCCTAGCTTCTAACTACAAGAAGTTGGTTCCTAAGCACATCCTTCTAGATGACATAATAGCATCTATATCTTATGAATTTGGCCTATTCTACCTAATAGACGGTAAGGATAGGGTCGGTAATATAGACGACATAGACCACCTAGGAAACAGAAGAATCAGGTGTGTAGGTGAACTTCTACAGAACCAGGTTCGTATTGGTTTTTCTAGAATGGAAAGGGTAATTAGGGAGAGGATGACAGTCCAGGATATGGACACTATCACTCCACAGGCCCTAGTAAATATCAGACCTGTATCTGCTGCAATTAAGGAGTTCTTCGGTTCTTCTCAGTTGTCTCAGTTCATGGACCAGACTAACCCATTGTCGGAGCTTACTCACAAGAGAAGGTTGTCTGCCCTTGGACCAGGTGGTCTGTCAAGAGAGAGGGCAGGTTTCGAAGTGCGTGACGTTCACCACTCACACTATGGTAGAATGTGTCCGATAGAGACTCCAGAAGGTCCAAATATCGGTCTTATAAACTCACTTTCTACATATGCCAAGATAAATGAATATGGATTTATAGAATCTCCATATAGAAAATATGATAAGGTAAACAAGGTTGTAACTGATGAAATACATTACCTAACAGCTGATGAGGAAGACCTATATGTTAGAGCCCAGGCCAATGAGCAGTTGGATAATGAGGGTCATTTCGTAAACAGTAGGGTTATCTGTAGAACTGTACTAGGTGCCGTTGAAATGGTTCCAGAAGACAGGGTTGACTACATGGATATATCTCCTAAGCAGGTAGTATCAGTTGCCACAGCCATGATACCATTCCTAGAAAATGACGACGCCAACAGAGCCTTGATGGGATCAAACATGCAGCGTCAGGCAGTCCCACTAGTTAGAAGAGAGGCCCCTATTATCGGTACAGGTATCGAGTACAGGGCAGCCAAGGACTCTGGTGCAGTGGTAGTTGCAAAGAATGATGGTATAGTTGATAGGGTATCTGCTGACGAAATCATCATCAAGAAGGAAAATGGAGACAAGGATAGGTACAAGCTTTTGAAGTTCAAGAGGTCAAACTCTGGTACTTGTGTAAACCAGGCTCCAATAGTTAGCAAGAATGAAGAGGTTAAGGCTGGCGATGTAATTGCCGATGGTCCAGCGACTGACCTTGGTGAAATCGCCCTTGGTAGAAACTGTTTGATAGCTTTCATGACATGGGAAGGTTACAACTACGAGGACGCCGTTCTTATCAATGAAAGACTAGTAAAGGAAGACAGGCTATCTACTATTCATATAGAAGAATATGAATGTGAAGCTAGAGATACAAAGCTAGGACCAGAAGAAATCACAAGAGATATACCTAATGTTGGTGAAAATGCCATCAAGAACCTAGATGATAGGGGTATCATCAGGATAGGTGCTGAGGTAGACTCTGGAGACATCCTAGTAGGTAAGGTTACTCCTAAGGGAGAAACTGAGTTAACAGCTGAAGAAAGACTACTAAGAGCTATCTTTGGTGAAAAGGCTAGGGAAGTTAGAGATACTTCTCTAAAGGTTCCTCATGGTGAGTCAGGTATCATAGTTGATATCAGGATATTCACTAGGGAAAATGGAGACGACCTATCTCCAGGTGTAAATGAGTTAGTTAGGTGCTATATAGCCAAGAAGAGAAAGATCAAGGTCGGAGATAAGATGGCCGGACGTCATGGTAACAAGGGTGTTATCTCTAGAGTTCTACCAGAAGAGGATATGCCATTTATGGCTGATGGTACTCCTATGGATATCGTATTGAATCCACAGGGTATACCTTCTCGTATGAACATCGGTCAGGTACTTGAAATGCACTTGGGTCTAGCTGCCAAGAAGCTAGGCTGGCACGTTGCTACTTCAGTATTTGACGGTGCCAACGAGTACGATATAATGGATGCTCTAGAAATGGCTGGTTACCCAAGAGACGGTAAGTTGACTCTATATGATGGACGTACAGGTGAAACTTTCGACAATAGAATCACAGTTGGTTACATGTACTACTTGAAGCTACATCACCTTGTTGATGACAAGCTACATGCTAGAAGTACAGGACCATACTCACTAGTAACTCAGCAGCCACTAGGTGGTAAGGCCCAGTTCGGTGGACAGAGATTCGGTGAGATGGAAGTTTGGGCCCTAGAGGCTTATGGTGCATCTCATATCCTTCAGGAAATCTTGACAGTTAAGTCAGACGACGTTAAGGGTAGAGTTGAGACATATGAGGCTATCGTTAAGGGTGAAAACATACCAGAACCAGGTATGCCAGAATCATTCAGAGTATTGATGAAGGAATTGCAGTCACTATGTTTGGATGTAAGCGCTCTTGACCAGAATGGTCTACCAATAGATATCAAGGAATCTGTAGATGATGACGAAGAGGCTGTTGGTGAATTCAAGATAGAAAGCATAGTAACAGAGGATATAGAAGAAGGTCATATGATTGAAGAAGTAGAAGGCGATTCATATGATGAGTTTGATGATAATGAAGAAGGCGACTTTGAAGAAATCGAAGAATTTGTAGACGAAGATGAAGATGACAGCTTCGAAAGCGAAGATTCTTATGATGAATACGAGGATGAATTCTAGGTAGATTAGGATTTTGTCAGACGTTTATTGTCTACTGAGGTAAAGATGGTGGTGTCTTGCTAGCTGCCCATTTGGCGGTTAGGAGGATGCGTTTAAATAAAATAATAGTATCGAAAGAAGGGAGAGAACTCCTTGTTTGAATTAAACAATTTTGAGTCGATAAAAATAGGTTTGGCATCTCCAGAGAGAATCAGACAGTGGTCAAGAGGAGAGGTCAAGAAACCAGAAACAATTAACTATAGAACATTGAAGCCAGAAAAGGATGGTCTATTCTGTGAGAGAATATTCGGACCTACAAAGGACTGGGAATGCCACTGTGGTAAGTATAGAAGAGTAAGATATAAGGGCGTAGTGTGCGACAGATGTGGTGTCGAAGTCACTAAGTCTAAGGTAAGAAGAGAGAGAATGGGTCATATAGAGCTAGCAGCTCCTATGTCTCATATCTGGTACTTCAAGGGTATACCATCAAGGATGGGTCTACTACTTGATATGTCACCAAGGTCTCTTGAGAAGGTATTGTACTTTGCATCATATGTAGTTACAGATCCAGGAGATACTGGTCTAGCCTACAAGCAGGTATTGACAGAAAGAGAATACAGAAATGCTGTAGAAAAGTATGGCTATGAATTCGAAGTTGGTATAGGTGCAGAGGCAGTAAAGAAATTATTAGAAAATATAGATCTTGATGCTCAGTCAGATGAGTTGAGAGAAGATTTGATGGATGCTACTGGTCAGAAGAGGGTTAGAACTATCAGAAGACTAGAGGTTGTTGAGGCCTTCAAGAAGTCAGGTAACAAGCCAGAATGGATGATCCTAGAGGCTATCCCAGTAATACCACCGGACCTAAGACCTATGGTTCAGTTGGATGGTGGTAGGTTTGCTACATCTGACCTAAATGACCTATACAGAAGGGTTATAAACAGAAATAACAGATTGAAGAGACTTCTTGAATTAGGAGCTCCAGAAATCATAGTTAGAAATGAAAAGAGAATGCTACAGGAAGCTGTAGATGCCCTAATAGACAATGGTAGAAGGGGAAGACCGGTTACAGGACCAGGTAATAGACCTCTAAAGTCACTATCAGATATGCTAAAGGGTAAGCAGGGACGTTTCAGACAGAACCTACTAGGTAAGAGAGTTGACTATTCTGGTCGTTCTGTTATCGTAGTTGGTCCAGAGCTAAAGTTCTACCAGTGTGGTCTTCCAAAGAAGATGGCCCTTGAACTATTCAAGCCATTTGTAATGGACAAGCTAGTAGAGAGAGGCTTTGCCCACAATATCAAGTCTGCCAAGACTATAGTTGAAAAAGTGAAGCCAGAAGTTTGGGATGTGCTTGAAGAAGTAATCAAGAGCCATCCAGTTCTACTTAACCGTGCCCCTACTCTACATAGACTAGGCATCCAGGCCTTTGAGCCAGTCCTAGTAGAAGGTAAGGCTATAAAGCTTCATCCACTTGTTTGTACAGCCTACAATGCAGACTTTGACGGTGATCAGATGGCTGTCCACGTGCCACTATCAGTAGAGGCTCAGGCAGAGGCAAGATACCTAATGCTATCAGTAAATAATATACTAGCACCTAAGGATGGTGCCCCAATAACTACTCCTTCTCAGGATATGGTTCTTGGATCATATTATTTGACAATAGAGGCACAGGAAGGTGCCAAGGGAACAGGCTCAATATTCAAGGACTACAATGAACTATTGCTAGCCTACTTCAACCATAAGGTAGAGTTGCACGCCCTAGTAAAGATGAGATTAACTCTAGATGACGGCAGGTCTTCTCTAGTAGAATCTACAGTGGGTAGGTTTATCTTCAACGAAGGTATACCTCAGGACCTAGGATTTGTAGATAGAGACAAGGATCCGTTTAGCCTAGAAGTAGACTTCCTTGCAGATAAGAAGTCTCTAGGAAAGATAATAGACAAGTGCTTTAGAAAGCATGGAAATACTAAGACAGCAGAACTTCTAGACTATGTAAAGGCTATGGGTTACAAGTACTCAACAGTTGGTGGTATAACAGTTGCCGTTGCTGATATGGATATACCAGAAGCTAAGTACACATACATCAAGGAAGCTGAAGCCTTAGTAGACAAGTATGAAAAGGCCTACAGAAGAGGTCTGATATCAAATGACGAAAGATACGAAAAGGTAATAGAAACTTGGACTGAAACTACTGAGAAGGTAACTGATGCCCTAATGGATGGTCTAGACAGAATGAACAACATCTTCATAATGGCCCATTCAGGAGCCAGAGGTTCTAAGAACCAGATTAGACAGCTGGCAGGTATGCGTGGTTTGATGGCCAATGCATCAGGTAAGACAGTGGAAATCCCGGTTAAGTCCAACTTCCGTGAAGGTCTATCAGTAATGGAATACTTTACATCTTCACATGGTGCCAGAAAGGGTCTAGCCGATACTGCCCTTCGTACAGCCGATTCAGGTTACTTGACAAGAAGACTAGTTGACGTCAGCCAGGACGTCATAGTTAGGGATGTAGATTGTGGAACTACAGAGACTACAGATGTATTCGCTATCAGGGATGGTAACGAAGTTATCGAGGACTTGAGAGACAGAATAATCGGTAGGTATACAATAGATCCAATTCTGCACCCAGAAACTGGTGAAGAAGTGGTTCCAGGTGACCATATGATTTCTGAAGACGATGCAGACAAGATCATAGATTGTGGTATTGAAAAGGTTCAGATTAGAACAGTTCTAAACTGCAAGACTGAACACGGTGTGTGCGCTAAGTGCTACGGTAGAAACCTAGCTACTGGTAAGCCAGTAAATATTGGTGAAGCAGTAGGTATCATAGCTGCACAGTCAATTGGTGAACCAGGTACCCAGCTTACAATGCGTACCTTCCATACAGGTGGTGTAGCCGGTGGAGATATCACACAGGGTCTTCCTAGAGTCGAGGAACTTTTCGAAGCTCGTAAGCCAAAGGGTCTAGCTGTTATTACTGAAATATCAGGTAGGGTAGAAGTTGATGAAACAGCCAAGAGAAAAGAAGTAGTGGTTACTTCAAATGAAGGCGAAGCAGAAACATACCAGATACCATACGGCTCAAGGCTAAAGGTAAAAGACGGTGACTATGTAGAAGCTGGTGAACCTTTGACTCAGGGTTCTATCAACCCACACGATATAGTTAGGGTTAATGGAATCGGCGGTGTACAGGACTACATCGTAAAGGAAGTACAGAGAGTATATAGGCTACAGGGTGTTGATATCAACGATAAGCATATAGAAGTAATAGTAAGACAGATGCTATCTAAGGTAAAGGTTGAGGATCCAGGTGATACAGACCTACTACCAGGTGGATACGAAGAAGTCCTTACATACAACAAGTGTAATGAAGAAGCTCTTGAGCAGGGGCTAAGGCCAGCAGTGGCTAAGAGGGTCCTACTAGGTATTACAAAGGCTTCTCTTGCAACAGATTCATTCCTATCAGCCGCATCATTCCAGGAGACTACAAGAGTTCTTACAGACGCTGCTATCAAGGGTAAGGAAGACCACTTGATAGGTCTAAAGGAGAATGTAATCCTTGGTAAATTGATACCAGCAGGTACAGGTATGAAGAAGTACAGAAATATAGCTATAGAAAAGGAAGTTGAAGAGGCCGCTGAAGAAGCAGTTGAAACAACAGAACAGCTACATAGCGACTATGACCTAGACGAAATGATCTAGGAAACTGATTGATAGTTCAGTTGGAAATATAGTGGAGATAAGGTATTCTAGCAGTATATTGGGGTTCTATAATATATAGCGTTGATGGTAACAAAAATGCTTTCAAAGTCGTAAGA
>NZ_JRNB01000021.1 GCF_000758885.1 Peptostreptococcus sp. MV1
GCCCTACGTGGACTTTCACCACAGACTGACGGCATGCCCGTCATACATAAAAAAGGATCTACCTACATTAAATCCCAATAATCTAGGTAAATCCTAATATTTAATAACTGATTCAGGCTTGTTTTTCTCACTGAAAATATCTAATACACCTCTATTGTAGTATTCAGTCCTATCTATATCACCATAGTACAAGCTATCAAAATACCTATAATACGAAACCTTAATATCCCTATGATACCTTATAACAGCCAACCTCGGTCTACCATCCTCAACAACCTTCTTCTCTCCAGTCAGAGTAGAATCAATATGCAAAAGAAGGTGGAGCCCAAAAGATATCAAGACTATAGTCACCACTGTAATAAATAAGCCGAAAGCCCTAGACCTTCCCAGAGCATTCCTACTTGTCATAAGTGCCAAAAGCATCAACATAAAGACCTCAATAACAACAAAGCTAAACCTCACAATCGGTCTAACATCTAAATTTTTCATATGACCAACAAGACTCACAGTACAAAAAATCACAGGTAATATAATGATAATAGCCACAATCAGAGCACATGTTCTTCTATACCTAAATCTAATGATAATCACCTCCACATAAACCGAGTCTTATCATATGTTAACACAAAAGTGCTTGAATGTGGATAAAAATAATAAAAAATCACATAACTTTCACATAGTTATTCAGACCATTCTTTTTGATAATTGTCGGATAATCAATATAGGCTACACTAGCATCGACACCGCCCTCACTAGTAGAGCCAATCCCCTTGAAATGAGCCTTATTAGTATACTGCCACATACCTACTAAACCTGGGCCATTGTAACCATGGTGTCTACTAGACCACCTGGCCACCCACAGGTCAAAATCCTTGAGTCTGGACATATCAAAACTATTATCCAGCCAAGACTTCATAGAATACAGACCTACATAATAGCCCCTAGACTCCACACGCTTCATAAAAGCATAGGCAATCCTAGTCCTCAAATCATTGCCCAACCTAGACTGGCACTTGTCCTCCATATCCAGATATACAGGATAATCAAACTGCATTCCCTCCAGAGAGTGAAGGAACATATCAGCCTCCTTGAGAGCCTCATCAACTGTAGTAGCATAACAATACCAGTAGGCACCAACACCCAGACCAGCCTTCTTGCAAGAATTGTAGTTCTTAACCCAGTATGGATCCTCACCACTATAGCCACTACCAGCCTTCAAAATAGCGAACTGAACACCAGCCTTCTTGGCCGCCTCCATATCACATCTACCATTATACTTACTAATATCTATTCCCAATCTATTACTCATCTTCTCAATCTCCTTTTTTCTCTTAAAATCATCTAGCATTTTGCCGACCTCTTCCTCACCCAAACTAGTAGGCTCCATAAAAGAATTTTTAGTATCAATAGAAATATAATCCTTGGCATTCTTGGCTGGCCTAAGGAAAATCATCCCCTCCTGATCATCTAAAATCTGATGCCTCATAGCCACAATCCTAGAATGCAAGTAGTGGTATAGCCTGACATAAATACTATCCCTAGAATCATCCCAACCTGCAATCAGCTTGTAAACCTTTGCTTCAGAAATATTCATACGCCTAGCAATCTCCTTGGCAGACATACGGTAGCAATTCTTGAGTAACATACAAACAGCCATATCCTTTTCCCTGGTATGAGCCTTAAGAGTCTTGATATATAGCCTATCTCCCCTAGTATAGTCAAATATAGACTCCATAAGGTCAATGTTGTCACCCATATTGTCTCCAGTCAACCTCAGAGAAAATAACAAAGACAAGATACTAGAATCAAAATAATCTTTGGCCAAAGCTTTGGCACGACTTGGACAATCAATCTCACTGGATAAAAGTGCCTCAGCATTCAAAATATCCCTCACAGAAACATTGGCATCCTTATTGGAAAAATGCTTGTAACCAGTATCACTTGCCCCAAATACTGAATACATAAAATCCTTCATCACAAAGAATGTCAATTCCCTGCACACACCAGCAAAGACATCCACTAGGCCATCTGTCTCCTCAAAAGAATCAATCACAGCCGTATAATTATTGTCTGCAATAGACTCCATCAAAGCATAACTAGCTGCCTTTTTGTTAGTTTTTTTATTAATTATCATATTAGTACCTCCTATTTTTTATTGTAATTTTTTTGATTTTTATTATAATGTTTTTGATTTTTATTATCATTACACTTACATAATACTACTAAATATCTTATATGTAAAGCTGTTTTTCAAAAATATTTCTAAAATTTTATTTTTTGTATAGAAGTTATACGTTTTTTGGAAGCTTTTTTTGTAAATAAGCCTCTAATCAAAATAAAAATCCATGTACTGAAAATTTTTGTGGCTTTCCACATTTTTTTCAGTAGGGCAAAATAAATCCCCCCTGCTAGGTATATTCCTACTAGGGGGGATTTAGGTCTTATGTTTATCCCTTACTATTTAAGATTTTGTTTCTTCTTACAAAAGACTATCCTTATCCAAAAGAAATTCAAATAAATTTAAAATCAGTATTCCATCATCTGTATAATATGTTGGAGAGTTCTTCACTATAATAATCTTTTTAAAATCATCATTTATTTTCTCCAAAGAAGTCCTTTCCTGCTTCATTTTTTCTTCAGTAGGAAGATCATAGGCTACTTGTATATAAATTCTATTAGGCGCAGCATTGCAAACAAAATCAACTTCTGCACTCTTCCTGATACTTTTACTATTTTCATCATTCACAAAATAATCAACTACCCCAACATCAACATTGTATCCTCTAATCAGCAGTTCATTATATACAATATTTTCTATAATATGAGTTTCTTCATATTGCCTAAAATTCAAACTAGCATTTCTAAGACCCAAATCAGAAAAATAATACTTACAAGGTGTTGAAATATATTTTCTACCTTTTACATTATATCTATCAGCCCTACTTATCAAAAAAGAATCTTCAAAATATGTAAGATAGTCAGACACTGTACTATGATGTATGGAAACACCCTTCACTCTTTTGAAGGTATCCAATATTTTTTTAGGATTGACAAGCCCACCAATACCTGAGGCAATTATAGACAGCAATTCTTCCAGCTCCTTTGGATTTCGCACATCATTTCTTTCTAATATATCCTTTAGGTATGTTTCTGTCACTATATTTTTCAGGTAGCTAGCCTTATCAGCATTATTTTTGATAGATACCAGCTTGGGCAATCCACCGTACATGGAATACTCTAGCCAAGCATCATACTTGTCCCCTTCAAAATTTTGATAGAACTCAGAAAATGACAAGGGAAAAATATGGATTTGATCTCCTCTACCTCTAAATTCGGTTATTATATCCTTTGATAGAAATTTCGCATTACTACCTGTTACATATACATCAACATTATCTATATGTAGCATACTATTTAGCACATCTTCAAATTCATCTACCATCTGAACCTCATCCAGTAGCACAAAATATTTTCCTTCACTAGAAATGTTTGATACTAAATATTCATATAGCTTATCAGGATTTCTTAATTCAATATTTCGTCTATCGTCTAAAGCAATTTTTATGATATTACTTTCTTCTATACCCTCTGATTTCAAATATTTATAAAATAGCTTAAATAAAAGGTATGTTTTTCCAGAACGCCTAATTCCAGTTATTACCTTTATCATACCATTATTCATTTTTCTGATTAACTGTTCTAAGTATATATCCCTTTCCATTTATCATCCCCCCCTGTCTACTGAAAATTTTTGTGGCTTTCCACATTTTTTTTCACTACTATCTTATCATGAATTCATAACTTAAACAATCCATGTACTGAAAATTTTTGTGGCTTTCCACATTTTTTTTCAGTAGGGCAAAATAAATCCCCCCTGCTAGGTATATTCCTGCTAGGGGGGATTTTATTTTCTCCATTACAATGCTCACAAGAGTCAGGTATATATGTCAATTTGCCCTTAATGACCGTATGTTCAATTCCTCTAATA
>NZ_JRNB01000022.1 GCF_000758885.1 Peptostreptococcus sp. MV1
CTACAATTTTTTCTAAGTCTATTTTTTCATCTATGATGTTATCTACAAAGTGTCCGTCATAATCAAAAGACGAAAAAGGTAATACGCAGTGTTCTCTATCTTTCCTGTAAAGATATTTTTCATGCTCTGTTATCTTCCAGTAGGCTTTGTATACTTCTTCACTTACAGGTACGGCTTTGCCTTTTACATAAAGGTAATATTCTTTTGCCACTTAGTTATCCTCCTTTTTTAAGTTCTCTGTTTCGCTTTTTGAGAATAAAAAAGGAGGACTTCTACACTTTGGCGTAAAATGTCCTCTCGGCTTAAAAACTAATGTTTTATATAATTTTCTATTTTGTTGTTTCTGGTAAAGTATTATTGCTATGTTTAAGCAATTCCAAGCATAAAAAAGGATAATTATATCGTTCTGTGAAAACCGAAGCTATAAGTTTTGACATAATTATCCCTCCATTGCTTAGTTACATATTTTTCCCCTCCTAAATAAATATTCTGTAAACCTTAAATATTATCTTTTTTAAGCTTATAACAGGTAAATTTCACTTTACAAACTATAAAAACAGCCAAAGCAAATGACAGCACATCAGAAACAGGTTGCAATAAATATATCCCAAACTTCTCATATAAATTAGTAAGTAAATATAAAAGAGGGATGTAGAAAATACCTTGCCTTGAAATCGAAATTATCAACGACCAAAAATATTTACCTATGTTTTGCATCAACATACTACTTATCGCATAATAGGCTAACAACGGAATTGTTATACATTGCATTCTAAGTATTTGCACTCCTATAGAAATAACTTCACTATCTTTAGACATTGCAATAACAAAATGTTCCGAAAAAATATATAGCACCACTGCTGATATAGTCAAAAATATAGTTCCAACAACAACTGTCAAATTAAATGCTGATCTAACTCTGCCATATTTTTTTGCACCATAATTCATTGCACAAATAGGTTGAAACCCTTGCCCCCATCCAATCATAATCATATAAGCTATGGCAACTATTCTTGAACTAACGGTTAAAGCCGCAATAATACTGTCCCCAAAGTTTGCTGCAACTCTATTCAATAAAATGAGAGAAACACTTGTAATTGCTTGCCTTGAAAAGTTAGGCATTCCTCCTACAAGAATATGGTATATGCGTTCTTTACTACATTTGACATTTTTCAAAGAAACAGGAATATTACCATTTCCTTTTGCCAACATAGTAAGTGCAATACACGCAATTATTTGACCTGTCAAAGTTGCATATCCAGCTCCAACAAACCCAAACTTGAATATAAACATAAATACAGGATCAAGAATCATATTGCTAAACATTCCTAAAAGTAAACCTATCATTCCATCTTTTACATTTCCACAAAGTCGTAATTGATTATAAATAGTAATTGAATACAGACTAAATGGAACGCTTATTATAATCACCTTTAAATACTGAGTAGTAAATTTAAATAAGTTAACAGAAGCATTCCCACCAATGAACTTTGTCAAGTCAGATATAAAAATCCATGACATTATAGCTATTAAAAATCCACTTATAATAGAAAATACTATTCCGATTGAAGAAATAATTATTGCCTCTTCCTCATCTTGTTCTCCAAGTTTTTTAGACATAATATTCCCACTGCCATATCCAAACCAAAACCCAATAGCCTGAATAATACTCACAAAGCTAAAAACAACACCAATAGCAGCTGTCATCGATTTATCATTTAAAAGTCCGACAAAAAATGTGTCTGTCAAATTATAAATAACCATGATTAGCATACCAACAATTGTTGGAACAGACATTTTTACTATCAAAGGTAAAAGTGGTTCACTTAAAATCTTTTGCCTTCTCAATTCTTTTTGATCTATTTGATTTTTTGATTTCATATCAGCAACCTTTGACCTCGCCGGTATTACCATCTACTTGTATGGTATCTCCATCTTTGAATTTGGTCGTTGCAAAACCAACTCCAAGAACTGCCGGTATATTATATTCTCTTGCAACAATTGCAGCATGGCTCAAAGCAGAACCTGTATCTGCCACAACAGCACTCGCCAGCTTAAATAATGGCGTCCACTCAGGATCTGTAAGATGACAAACTAATATGTCTCCTTTTTTCATTTTATAAAATTCTTTGGGACTATTTATTAAACACACCTTTCCAACTGCAATTCCAGTGCTTCCACTTACTCCTTTTAAGACATCACCATCCGTTTTAAAAATCAATAACTTTGAAGCTTCCCATACTTTCACTGCTAAAGGAAATTTTTCGTTTCTCCTATTTGTTTTTTCCTTATCTGATTCATTTAAACTACCTCTGTTAATTGCTTTAAGCAATTCTTTATGAAAAAGATTAGCCACTCCTATTTCTATGTTTTCATCACCCAAGAGTATAAAGTTAATTCTTTTAACACACTTTCTGACATAATAAAATAGTGTTTCCCACAAATATTGACTTTCTTCACGAACCACATGAAAATATCTAAAATATTTTATCTGTTTTTCTATATCCTGATACTTTTTACCATAGATTCCCTCTATACTCTCCATAAGCTTAGAAAAATCCTTTATATCTTTACTTTCATTACTATTTTCATTTAATATAGGTCGTAATATATTTGTCAGCCTATCAGGATCTTCGAGAAATGTTTTTGCAGATAAACAATAACAGTTATAATCAGATTTAAAGCCATTATCTTTCATAAATTCATCTGTTATATTCTTAAAATCATTATACTTTTTATATAATTCCTTAAAATTATCTCCGGAAATTATCGCTCTTTTTAAAGCTTCATTTTTTCTTATCTCACAAGCCATTGCATAAACATCATTTGTAATCACCGATGTTTTATTATCTAAGTCCCAATAAAAATCAAACGATGAGTAATTGCTATTTACTTTTTTTATTATTTTGGTAAATTTCTTGCTATTTAATACTGATGGAAATACGGCATACTTAAATCTATCATAAGTAAGCTTTTGCAAAAGAGCATAACTTTCTTCTAAAAAATTTCCACACTCCGTTAATGTCATATTTTCAAAATTTAAGTGCCCCATTTCTTCTATTTCAGTTTCATATATATTCATAAAATCTTTGCACTTCTTATAACAAAACTCAAAATCTTTCATGTTCTTTAAGATATTAAACATTTTGAAAATATTCTTTCCAATTCGCTTTCCTTCATCAGAAAAAGTTTGTATACCATCATCATCTATAATTGGATTTCTTGGTAAAATAATCCCACCTTCTGATAAAATGTTTAATTTCTGATCATTGATTGCCATCAAATAATCGAAATCAAGGACTCTATATGCAAAAGGCATTTTTTCTAATAAGAATGACATTACTTCTCGTGTATCCTTTTTGATTTTTTTACCCTTTGTATACTTCTCTATTAAATCATTGCCAGTTATATCATTTTCAGAATTTTTTAATGTGGTAATCGCTCTCGCCTGTAAAATATATACAATATCATTTTTGATTGCCCATTCAATATCCATAGGCATGCGATAGTGTTTTTCAATCTCTAAACCACACTTCATAAGTTCAAGTATTTCTCTATCATTTAATGCACGAGTTTTTCTTTTATCAGAGCTTACTGCTACTTCAACAGTTTCCTTATCCCCATATATAATCTGTGTTTCCTTGCTTCCAATATTTACTTGGGCTATTTTCCCTGATTTGTCAATAATGTAGCTATCAGCTGTAACTCTTCCGCTTACAACGCTTTCTCCTAATCCAAAGCTTGCATTTATTTGCATTTCATTTTCTTTTTTGTTTACTGGATTTACGGTAAATAAAACGCCTGATTTTTCACTCTCTATCATTTCTTGAATAACAACTGCAATAGAAATTGAAGTTTGATCATAACCTTGATGAAATCTATAGCTTACAGCTCTATTCCCCCAAAGTGAAGCATAACAATTACGCACTGCATTCAATACACTTTCAATACCTTGAACATTTAAATAAGTTTCTTGTTGCCCTGCAAAACTGGCATCTGGCAAATCTTCTGCCGTTGCTGAAGAACGCACTGCAACTCTTGTATTATTTCCAAGATTAAAATATTTTTCTCTTATTGCATTCTCTAACCTTTCAGGAAATTTTCCAGACTTTATCTTTCCTCTAAAATGCTCAGCTTCATTTAGAAGTTTTCTTTCATCATCTACTGAGTTTTTAATTCCATTTTCAATGAGAATATCAATCCCATTTACTTTTAAAAAATCTCTATATGCGTCTACTGTTATAACAAATCCACTTGGAACATTTATTTTAGCAGAAGTCATTTCTCCAAGATTAGCACCCTTACCTCCAGCAACTAATACATCTTCCTTTTTTATCTCATTAAAATCCAGAATCATTGCTATCACCTTCCCTTATACAATTAAATTTCTATGTATTTAAAAACAATGCTTTGTATATAAATATTAAGCACTTCTTCAAAGGTATCTTTATTAAAATGGAAATAATTTGAACATAGAACGAAGCTGCCAACAAAGGCATTTGATAAGCCTTGCTTATCTACGCTTTTTACTACATTATTTTTGTACCAATAATCTATTAACCTATCCAAAAAATCACCATATAGATTTTCTACTCTATTCACTTTCTTTGAATCTTGACTTGCAAATATTCTAAATGCCTCTTGATAAATTGGCTGAGTTTTAATTTTCTCAGTCATATCTATCGAATACTTATAAATTACATCTGAAAGGAATTTTTTAGGATTCGTGAGTGAATTTGAAAATTCTCTTTCAATGTTTTCCAATTTTTGTATTGACCTATATGCCATTAAATCGATGATAAGAGATTCTTTGTCTTTCCAAAAATTATAGAAACTTCCTTGTGCTATCCCTACTCTTTTTGTCAATTCCGAAATACTAAGTGATTTCGTACCTTTATCATGAAATAAATCAAGAGCAGTTTCCATAATATCTTCTTTGATTTTTATCTTTTCTTCTTCTGTAAATGCCTTTGCCATTTTTAACCTCCAAACTTCTCAAACCAACCTGTGAATTTTTCATTTTTTATTCATAGATATTATAACACCCACAAATTTAAAAGTCAATGAATATTTCATTTTATATTCATTGACCTTGGATATATTATTCAGTTAAAAAACTCTACATTTCATATAATGGTATCCCAACTCTTTTTAGAACCTTTAATTTCTCCTGTTTCTTCTGCTCCCTTCTTGCCTTATATTTATCTTCATACTCTTTCTGTTTTCCGCTTGCTTTTCGTTTCAGGTAATTTTGATGTAGCTTGTCTTTTCTTTCCTTTATTTTTCTTTCTTCTTCCTCAAGTTTTTGTTTTTCTTCATCACTTAACTCCGCCTGTGGCAGTTCATAATTGCCTATGAAATTAAAGTAAATTTCTATCTTTTGCTTTGATGTCTGACTTCCTTTTCTATCTCTTTCATGTACGACAATCTTTTCTACAAACTCATTTATCATTGTGGTTGTAAGTTCATCAAAGTTTTCATAACGACTGATAAGAGATATAAATTTTTTAGCTCTGTCTGTTTCTTTTTCATATCTTGATACCTGCTGCTCCAAATCCTTAATTTCTTTACTTAAAGTTATCTGCTCCGTTTCATATTGGTTATTTAGTATTTCATATCTGCTATTTGGTATTTTGTTAAGGATCATATCTTCATAGATACGACACATCAGTCTTTCTAATTCCTGTAATCTTCCTTTGCTGTCAATAAGCCTTGTGCGTTTCTTTTCTATCTCTATTTTTTCCTTTTCTTCCATTTCATTTTGAATGGAACGGATAAAGGCTTCATTATCTTCATCAAGGTATTTTTTAATATCTTTTAGTGTTTCCCTAATAAGGTTTAAGACCGCTTCTGCTTTTATTCTGTGTGCTGATGGACAAAGTGTGCCACATGGTGTTTTAGTATAGGCACTGCAAGTGTAATAGGGAATATTCTTATAATTGCTTGTTCTATGAACATACATCTTGCTCCCACAATCTGCACAATACATTAGTCCTGTGAGTGGGTGATATTCTCCCCAACCGTCAGGATACCTTTTTACATTTCCTCTTATCCTTTGCACATTATCAAAGGTTTCTT
>NZ_JRNB01000023.1 GCF_000758885.1 Peptostreptococcus sp. MV1
TTAAAAGTTTTTTTATTTTCTTTTTTGAAGTGTTTTTCTTGTCTGTCCTCTGTCTTAAGTACAAGTAATACTATAGCAAATTATATTACATAAGTCAACACTTTTTTAAAAGTTTTTTATTCAATACTCATCCAATGCTCTATATGTATTGTTTATACAAGCCATATATTTTTATAAATTAATATTTTTCTCTATCTTTAATTCGCTATTTTTTTATGATATAATGGTCCTGTAAAAATATTAATTATAAGGAGTGATGACGTGTATAAATCAGAAATACCTACTTTTGGAACTTTTCTTAAGTATCTTTTGACTATTACTAAAGTCAAATCAAAGGAATTAGCTAGTTATCTATCCTATGATCCATCCTACATTAGCAAGTGGATTCACGATAAAAATTTACCCTCAAATTCCGAAATACTAAATGTCATTGAAGATATATCCTCTTTTTTTGCAAAGAGAATTTATTTATCAGATATACAAAATGACATACAAAAGTTAACGGACAATAGATTAATCTTGAATAGCGAAGTCTCTGTCCAATTAGCTCTATCTAATATAGTCAGAGACTCTTACTATACAACATTAGTAAAAAATCCTCTGTCAAACAAACACGAAAAAATGAATTTTACTGTTGTTGACCAAAACCTGATAGACGAAAAAACTTCTAATCTAATAAGATTCATAGTTTCGTCTGCCCAGCAGGATACAATGGATATTTATATATCTTTACGCTCATTTGATATTTTTAATGATAGAAATTTCAATAGCTATACATTCTTTTCTACAAAAAATCTTACTTGCAATTTACACATCGCCATTTCATCAAAATGGTTTAAACTTGGTTTAGAAGACATATTTTCTTTTATTGAGTCTTTGTTTGCACTTGCAATGTTTAATACAACTGTCTATTTAGATTGTGAAAATATATGTGATAACTTTATATATTTAAAAGACCATGCCTTGCTTTCATATCTATTTAATCCATACGGAAAGCCTATATTGTTAAATGCTACTGATTCTAGCAATGTCCTTACTAATATAGAAAATGTGTGTAAGATGCAGTTTTTAAACAGAAACATCTTGTTTCAGTCTACTAGTTATCAACTTTGCGAATTAGAAAACCTTCTGATTGCCAAGCTTAATAAATCTCCAATTATCATACTTACCCAGTATTTTAACTGGTTTTTTTTAAAGATAGACACTTTTGAAAAATTTGTAAAAAAAAAGAAGTTAAAGAAGTATATTCTTGACTGGACATATGATTCATTAGAGACTGTCTATGATATGCTCAATGCTGGTATAGAGGTAAATGTTATTTTTAATTTTGATAACCTTCTTTACCTAGCTAGTAGTGACTCAGTGTCTTTCTACGGTAATAATGTTACTATAGACTACGATGATATTTATGCTTATTGTAATGACCTAGCAGACTTAATAGACCGCTATGAAAACTTTAGTGTTTATTCTCTAAATAATCTACCGAGCTTGACACCATTGAATTCTTATAATATTAATGTTTTTATATCGAAAAGTACTGTATATATTAAGAAAAATGATACCATACTTTCTAATAAGGACGATAAATTTGTCTACAGTAATGATAGGGAAGTATGTGCAGATATCTATAACGCTATAAATAAGGTCCTTAAAAGACAGGACAGCCTATATATGGTCGATGGAGATATGTTCCTTGAAATGGTAAACAATAGTATCAAGATATTTGAAAATACTCACAAATCTTCCATCACCAAAAAAAGATAATTCTTAGTAACAAAGCCCCCATAAAGTCGGACTATATACCGACCCTTTGAGGGCTTTGTTTGTATATGCAGTTACATAGTTTTATTTATCTATTACTTCATCACTATATCTTTTTCATCCATCAGCTTATTCAGTTCAAGTTTTAAATCATCACTGGCATATACTCCCATATCCTTTAGCTTATAGGTCTTTTTATGACCTTGGTCGTTTTCATCAAGAGGATAAATTATCACTGGGTCAGTTCCCTGGTAGTTCCTGATAATATTGTATATTTGGTTGAGTAGATCCATATTCTTCATAGAATCTACCCTTATAAACACTTTTTTTCCAGTTCCCGTTAGAACCAGGCTCTTATAGTTTTCACCCCTACCGTATCCACCGTTATAAACTGGCTTTTGACTGGCAAATTTGCTATCATCATCTATGGACTTGACCTGACTGGCAATAAGAGACACGTCCTCGTCTCCCCTGATGCTAATTTTCCCCTTAATCAAGACTATCTGATCTTCTTTGACAAGGTCGCTATACTTTTCAAGAACCCTAGGGAATACTACTACTTCCATACTTCCATAGAGATCCTCTACATTGATAAACGCCATCATCTCATTATTTTTGGTTGAGAATAACTTTTTAGATATTATCATACCGCCAATTATATGTTCTTGGTCATTCAATTCCAATAATTTTTCAGGTTCTTCCCTAAGCTTGTTGATACGTACATTGCTGATTGATGTCCTATTCTCCAGTTTTTCTGAATACTCGGATAGTGGGTGTCCAGATACATAGAGGCCTAGAACTTCCTTTTCCATATCCAGCCTTATCCTGTCCTTGAATTCCTCAACCCTTTCTATCTTACCTAGCTCCAGCTCGTCCTGCCTACCCATATCTGCAAACATATCAAACATGGATATCTGACCTGCCACATTTCTCTTCTTGTCCTTACTTATAGAATCCAAAATTTCCTCATAGGCAAACATGAGGCTGGCCCTATTGTCACCTGTTGAGTCAAAAGCACCACACTTTATTAGACTTTCTATGGTCTTTTTGTTGGCAAACTTTGAATCAATCCTCTTGACTAGGTCTGTAAGGTTTTGGTATGGACCGTTTGCATCTCTCTCCGCAACTATATTATCTATGGCATTAGCACCTACATTCTTTACAGCAGCCAACCCAAACCTAATGTGGTCGCCGTCTACTGAGAACTTTGAATATGACGCGTTTATATCCGGCGGTAATACTTCTATACCTATTGCATTACACTCCCTCATATACTCTACAACCTTGTCATTATTACCCATAATAGAGGTCATAAGGGCTGCCATAAATTCGACTGGGTAGTAGCACTTTAGATAGGCTGTTTCATAGGATAGGACTCCATAGGCGGCTGCGTGCGACTTGTTGAAGGCATACTTGGCGAAGTCTATCATATCGTCAAATATCTGGTTGGCTACATCCTCTGGTACACCATTTCTCACACAACCTGCTATCTCTATATTATCATTTTCATCCAACTTACCATGGATAAAGTACTGTCTCTCCTTCTCCATGACGTCCATCTTTTTCTTACTCATGGCCCTACGAACGGAGTCACTACGCCCTAGACTATACCCACCCAGGTTTCTTACCACCTGCATTACTTGCTCCTGATATACCAGACAGCCATATGTCACATCTAGTATAGGTCTCAACTTTTCATGCAGGTAGGTCACCTGGTCAGGATGATTTTTGCAGTTTATATATGTTGGTATAGAGTCCATTGGACCCGGTCTAAATAGGGATATACCGGCTACTATATCTTCAAAGCAGTTTGGTTTTAGCTGCTTCATAAAGTTCCTCATACCGCCACTTTCCAACTGAAATACACCTAGGGTATTTGCCTGTGATATCATATCGAATACCTTTGGATCATTGTATTCCATCTTACTAAAGTCTATCTTTTCCTTGTAGCCCTTCTTGTCACGATTTACTTCTATTAGGTCTAGGGCATCCCTGATAACTGTCAGGGTCCTCAAACCTAGAAAGTCCATCTTCAATAGACCTAATTCTTCTAGGGTTGTCATCGTAAATTGGGTAGTAATGGAATCTTGGTTCTTGTATAGGGGCACGTATTCATATACTGGCCTCTTGGAAATAACCACACCTGCAGCATGGGTAGAGGCGTGCCTAACCATGCCCTCCATCTCTTTTGATATATCTATGATTTCCTTGATCTCATGATCTGCATCATATAGCTTACCAAGATTAGGGTTCATATCAAAGGCCTTATCTATGGTCATACCAAGAGCAAAAGGTATCTCCTTGGCCACTGTATCCACCTTGTTATAGGCTACATCAAGGACCCTACCGACGTCTCTAATTGCCAACTTGGCACCCATGGTACCAAAGGTTATAATCTGGGCAACATGGTCAATACCATATTTTCGTTTTACATAATCGATTACCTCTTCACGCCTTTCATAGCAAAAATCTATATCTATATCGGGCATGGTTACTCTCTCTGGATTTAGAAAACGCTCAAAAATTAGGTTGTACTTAATGGGGTCTATATCCGTTATCTTTAGGGTATAGGCTACTATTGAGCCTGCTGCAGACCCCCTCCCCGGTCCAACCATTATATCATTTTGCTTGGAATAGTTTATAAAGTCCCACACAATCAAGAAGTACTCTATATATCCCATATTTGCTATTACATCTATTTCGTAGTTCAACCTATCTCTCAGCTCCTGCCCTACATTGCCATCTTCATCTCCATACCTCTCCACTAGTCCTTGCTTACACAAGTACTGGAGATAGGTCAAAGGAGTATAGCCATCTGGCACATCAAAGGTAGGTATATGGTAGCTGTCAAAGTCAAATTCCACATTGCACTTCTTGGCTATTTCTAGGGTATTGTCTATAGATTCAGGTGCAAAGGCAAAGAGTTCTTCCATCTCTTCCCTAGACTTGATATAGAATTCATCATTTGGAAACTTCATCCTAGATGGATCGTCTAGGGTCTTTTGCATCTGTATACACATCAGGACATCTTGAGTCTTGGCATCCTCCCTGTAGACATAGTGGGCATCATTGGTGGCAACTAGGGGAATTCCCATCTCTCTAGATAACTTCAAGAGACCGGCATTGACCTCTTTATCCTCTGCCAACCTATGGTCCTGAACCTCTAGATAAAAGTTATCCTTGCCAAATATATCCATGTAGTCTTGGGCTATATGTCTAGCCTTGTCGTAGTTTCTAGCCAAAAGAGCCTTAGGTATTTCTCCATTCAGGCAGGCAGATAGGCATATTATACCTTCAGAATACTGTTTCAAATGTTCCTTGTCAGTCCTTGGCTTGTAGTAAAATCCATCCACATAGGCATCAGATACTATTTTTATAAGATTTTTATAGCCTTCATTATTTTTAGCTAGCAGGATTAGGTGGGATGAATATTTATCTAGGGTTGAATCCTTGCTATCCATACTTCTTGGTGCCAAATATACCTCACACCCTATTATAGGTTTTATACCTGCCGACTTGCACTTTTTGTAGAAATCTATTACACCAAACATAGAACCGTGGTCTGTAATTGCACAGGCTGTCATCCCTAGTTCCTTGACCCTTGGTATCAACTTGTCCAATCTTGAAAATCCATCCAAGAGACTGAATTCTGTATGGACGTGCAGGTGGCAGAAGTCTGTATTTTTTTTCGCTTCAAAACTCACATCGTCGATTTTTTCGTTCAAGACTTGGTCATTTTTGGTATCTAAATTTGTGCGGTCTATTCCAATCTGACCACTGTCTATACTTTCTTCCATGCTTGCCCTCCTTCCTAAAATAGCTGATGCATAAGCATCAGCCTAGAACAACTCATCAAAAGAGATTTGATCCCTGTATTGATCAGCAATTTTTTCAATTTTCTTAAACCTGTGGTTAACGCCTGATTTGCCAAGTGGTGGATGTAATTTTTCACCCAACTCCTTGAGACTGATATCTTCATTTTCCAGCCTAAGCAGGGCTAATTCCTGTAAGTTTGCCGGTAGCTTGCTTATACCAATTGTTTTTTGTATTATCAATATATTCTCAACCTGCTTGACTGCTGCGTCTACAGTCTTAGACAGGTTAGCTGTTTCGCAATTTACTATCCTATTGACCTTGTTTCGCATATCCTTTACTATCTTTACATTTTGCAACTCAAACATGGCCTTGTGGGCTCCTATCATCGCCAATAAATCTGATATTTGCTCACTTTCCTTTAGGTAAACAACATAGTATGTCTTCCTAATGACTATCTTGCTAGTAAACCCCATTGAATTTATCAGGTCGCTCAGCTCATAGGCATAGTCTTCATCATTGGTCACTATCTCCATGTGATAGTTTTTTTCTGGGTCATTTATAGAGCCTGAGCCCAAAAAGGCCCCTCTTACGTAAGCATATGCTTCCTCAGATGAATCAACTATCTGCCTTGGTATATCATTTCTAGAAAAGAAACTGTCTTCCTTTCCCAGTATTCCAAGATTTACAAGGAGTCTTGCCGCACCCATTTCCGGTGTAACAGTCAAGACATAAGAATTATTTTTCTTCAACATTTGATTTTTATTTACTGTGATACTTGTATTTATATCAAAACATGATTTTAAGAGCTTGAAAATTTTCCTGGCTATAGAATTTAATTCTGTAGATATTTTTAGACTAATCTTCATATTGCCGGATAACTGCAGGGTCCCAGCCTGTCTGATTATAGCTGATAATTCAGCTATATCAGCCTTTTTACTAGGATTTTCCACTCTTGTCAACTCATTCTTTGTCTCTGTAGAAAATGACATAGTCTAGTGCCCCTTTTTTATTTCCTTCAAGGCCACTCTTATAATTTCCTTTTCATCATCATACCTAGCCATATCTACAACCCTATCCATGTGTATAAACTTGGCATCTACAAAACCCTCTTCCCTCTGCGGTATAGTGTCCATACACTTGGTCTTCATTAGGTACCAATATACAATCTTATGAACTGACCTAGACTGATCCCAATTTTCCTTATATGTATAGTGAATTTCACCCAGGTACTTGCCAATAGTCGCCTTAACTCCAGTTTCTTCTCTTACTTCTCTTAGGGCTGCCTCTTCATGAGTTTCACCTGGCTCTATCTTCCCCTTTGGTAGGACCCAGTCACCATTGTACTTTCTCAGTAGCAAGATAGCATTTCCTAGGAGAACAACCCCTCCTGCACTTTGCTCTTCTCTCATAGTATCACTCCTTAATTTTTTCAAATCAAATGTTATTACTTTTTATTTTATATTGCTATGTCTAACTCAATATTGTTACTGATTTTTCGTTTTTTCTTTTATTGCTATATCCACAACAGCCTTTGATACCAGTTCAGCATCGTGACGTATATAGCCCTTCTTAATCTCTATCAATTTTGCTTCAATACAACTTATGCCCATATCTTCTAGATCTGCTCTTTGGTCACTATCCAACATTACTAGTTCAGCTCCATCCTTGGCATACCTTTCAAATACACCCTGTGGTAGGGCCTCATTATTTACTAGGACATAATCTATGAAATTTATACCTGCATGGTCAACTAGGGTCTTTACATGGTCTAAGACATTCTTGCCACCAGTTTCTCCCGGCTGGGTCATTATATTACATACGTATATCTTTGGTGCCTTTGTAGTCGACAGGGCATCTACCACACCGTCCACCAATAAATTTGGTAGGATACTGGTATATAGACTACCCGGCCCTATAGCAATGGCATCTGCCTTTTTAATAGATGTGACAACCTCATCAAGTGGCTTGGCATCTGGCTTGTCCAAATAAATCCTCTTGATAGGACTCTTAGTCTTCCTGACCTGACACGGTATATTAGACTCACCTACTACTGTATCACCATTTTCTAGCTCAGCTATTAGATTTATATCATCCAGTGATACTGGCAAAACCCTGCCTGTAATAGCAAATACCTGTCCCATCTTGTATACTGCAGTTTCAAAGTTGTCATATATTCCGGTCATAGCAGCCAAAAATAGGTTCCCAAAACTCTGCCCCTTCAAACTGCCCTCTTGAAACCTATACTTCATGACCTCACTCATAGTTGGTTCCATGTTGGCCAGGGCCAAAAGACAGTTTCTAATATCTCCTGGTGGTAGCATGCCCAAGTCTTCTCTCAAAACACCTGAACCTCCACCATCATCTGCAACAGTAACTATGGCTGTTATATTCTTTGTTTCATGCTTTAGGCCCCTCAAAAATACTGACTGGCCTGTTCCACCGCCGATAACTACCACGTTTGGGTCGTCCTTTTTATAGGTGAACATCTCCATATGCCTAATATTTTGTTCCATTGTCTTCTTGTATAGCTTGATAAACTTGTATAGGACCACTAGGGCTATTATAAAGGCTACAATGCCCAAAAATGATAAAATCAATAAAATTATCTCTAATTTAGTCATGTCCTCACCCCTAGTCTAACTTGGCATCCCTATGCTTCTTGACTGCCCTGTATCCCTTGCTATTTAGATAATCATAAGTATAGTTTGCTATTGTAACCGACCTATGCCTACCTCCTGTACAACCTACACCTATTACAAGGTGCTGCTTGCCTTCGTTCACATATTCAGGAATCAAAAAGTCTAGCATATCAAAAAACTTTTCTACAAAGTCATGGCTAACCTTGGAATCCATGACAAAGTCCCTTACATCCTGAGAGTCACCAGTCTTTTGCCTTAGTTGCAAGTCATAGTATGGATTTGGCAAAAACCTCACATCCATAACCAGGTCTGCATCTATAGGTAGACCATACTTGAATCCAAAGGACACAACTGAAATAGTTATATTTGGACTTTCTAGTCCATCACCCTCATCATATATACTGGCTATCTCTGCCTTTAGGTCCTTAGGCTTCATATTTGTTGTATCTACTATCATCTTTGAAACCTTCTTGAGAGGCTCCATTATTACTCTTTCCTTTTTTATACCGTCTGATATACGTGAATTTGCAGCTAGAGGATGGTTACGTCTAGTCATCTTGTACCTCTTGATTAAGACATCATCATCACAGTCCAAATAAATCATATCATATTTGAAATTGGCTGCACTCAACTGGTCAAGAGCTGAATTTAGGGTCTGGAAAAACTCTCTTCCCCTTATATCTATACCTAGGGCAACCTTGTCTATATTTGAATTACCATGAAAAAATAATTCTGCAAAATTCACTATCAGGGCTGGAGGTAAATTATCTACACAATAAAAGCCCATATCTTCCAAGGCTTTCATAGCCTCACTCTTGCCTGAACCCGACAATCCCGTTACTATGACAAACTTCATAAAAACCTCCCTTATATACCAGTGTCTAACCTAAATTCACAACCCTAGTTGGGGCTAGACCACTCTCTTCTACTATTTCATAGGCCCTCTTAAAATTGGCTATATTCTCCGGCTTATGTGCATCAGAGCCTATATAGAATTTGATATCCATATGACTAATAGCCTCAATCATATCAACACTTAACTTGTCGTGATGACCATTTATTTCCAGGCCTGTATTAGTCCTTACAGCAGCCTCCGCCACCCTCTCAATATCTATATCACCCTTGTCTCCTGGATGGGTAATATACTTGATATCGTACCTTTCCATAGCCCTTATAAGGGCTCTTGTATTGTAGTCTTTGGAAAATAACTTTCCTGAAAACAATACATTGTCTATATGATGGAGTAGCGACCTAAACGATGTCGGCTTGGACCCATAATGGTAGCCAGCCAGTATATAGTCAAAATACTGAACCATATCGTCTGGCATATCAATCTTGCCAGTATCATCCAAGATATTGCACTCCATTCCCATCAAAATTTTTATCTGGGGATACTTTTCGTTTAACCTATCTATTTCTTCTCTTTCTCTCTTAGCATTTTTTCTAGACAAGCCATAGAAATTATGATTAAATCCATGTTCGGAAATACCAATAACCTCCAAGCCCTTGTCAATGGCAGCTAGGACATTTTCTTCAATGGTTCCCTTGGCATGCCTTCTTTTTTCATTATTACCACAACTAAATATAGTGTGTGTATGATAATCTGCAAGAATTTTCATAGTCACCTCCAGATTACTAGTCTATTTAACTACTAGCATAATCGACCTCTTAAATTATACAAGTCGATTATTTTTTCTCTTCTCCTAATATCTTTACTTCCTCTTCAAGGTGTACACCCTGACATTCATATACTGTAGCTTTTACGTGTTCGATTAAGTCCACTATGTCCTTGGCACTTGCCTTGTTGTAGTTGATTACAAAACCTGAATGCTTGCTAGACACCTGGGCTCCACCTACAGATACGCCTTTTAGGTTGGAATCCTGAATCAGCTTACCTGCAAAATAACCAGTTGGCCTCTTGAAGGTAGAACCTGCACTTGGGTATTCTAAAGGTTGCTTGGTCCTCCTCTGAGTAGCAAGGTCTTCCATAGTTTCCTTTATTTCATTGTAGTCACCCTTTTCTAATGAGATTACTGCAGATATGGCTATCCAGCTTTCATCACTCAACCTACTGTGCCTATAGCCAAAGTGCATTTCCTCATTTGAGAACTCAACAACCTGACCTTGTTCATTCATCAACCTTACAGTCTTCACTATGTTCTTCATCTCTCCACCATAGGCCCCTGCATTCATAGCTAGAGCCCCACCTAGGGTACCTGGTATACCCGATGCAAATTCAAAGCCTGTCAGAGATTCCTCCATAACTGCCCTACCTATTACTGATAATAGGGCTCCAGATTGAATCTCTACTTCATCTCCTCTTATCTCAAAATCACTAAAGTTGTCCGACATTTCTATCACTAGACCCCTAAAGCCACCATCTTTTATCAATATATTACTACCATTTCCCTTTACAAAAAATGGTATCTTTAAATCTGTTACCAGCTTAAAAACATTACTTATTTCTTCCTCAGTCCTTGGTCTAACTAAAATATCGGCTGGACCTCCTACTTTAAAGGATATATGCTTGTTCATTGGCTCATCTATATAAATCGATTTTTCATCTATAATTTTACTCAACAAATTATAAACCTGATTCTTATCCATCTTAGCCTCCTTTTAAAATACCTAATAATCTACCACCTTATATAATAACCAATACACAAAAAAATAACAATAGTTTTCCAAAATTATTTATTTTTCATTATTTTTAATGGCTACTGTCAACTTGTTAGAAAATTCAACTGCTGCATCATTGCCCAGCTGCCTCTGCCTATAATTCATAGCAGCAACCTCTAGTATCATAGCAGTATTCCTACCAGGCTTGACTGGTACTACTAGTTTTTCTATTTTTTCACCTAGCATATATTCATAATCCCTATCTAGTCCCAACCTGTCGTAGTACTTGTCAGACTTCCAACTTTCCAAATGTACTACTAGGTCAATCCTCTTGGAAGTATTCATAGCCCTAGCTCCATATAGACTCTGGATATCTATTATACCTATCCCCCTAATCTCTAGGTAATTTCTCAATATTTCGGGAGCCTGTCCTATCACTAGACCATCATCTACCCTCTTTATCTCTACGGCATCATCTGCTATTAGTCTATTTCCATTTTGTATTAATTCAAGAGCTGTTTCAGACTTACCTATACCACTTTCGCCACGAATCAGTACTCCAACACCATTGATATCGACCAATACCCCATGTATTGTTTCACGTGGTGCCATCTTGTCCTCTAGGTACCATGACAGCCTATTGATAAATCTAGTAGTGGCTGATTCTGTCGAACAAACTATAACATTGTGCTTGTGGGCATATTCATAGAAGTCTTCCCTCAGTTCCATCCCCCTTGTCACGATTACTAGGGGTATATCGTAGGAAAAATACTCATCCAGAGTTTTTAGCCTGTGCTTGCGGGTGAAATTACCAAAGAAGGTATACTCTGTCTTGCCTATAATCTGTATCCTTTCTGGTGTAAAGTAGTCAAAATAGCCTGCCAACTGGATACCCGGCCTATTCAACTCCTTTTCAGTGATATACGTTTCCTCTGCCTTCTTGTCCGGAGATATTATTTCCTTTAGTTTTAAGTCATCGATCAAATTTCTTACTGTAATTTTTGACATCCTATTACCTTTCGTTTATATATTTTAATATATTTTCTGCCAATCTATCTGTTATACCATCCAAGGCCACTAATTCTTCCTTACTGGCCTTCTTCAAATTATCAATATCCTTGAACCTGGCCATCAGGGTCTTCTTCCTCTTTGGACCTATACCAGGTATATCGTCTAGGATAGACTTGGTCATTTTCTTATCTCTAAGGCTCCTATGATAGGATATTGAATAGTTGTGAACCTCTTCTTGAATACCTGCCACAAACCTGTATAGGCTAGTTGTCCTATCCAGTTCAATGGTCTTGTCCCCATTTAGGAGTCCCTTGGTCCTATGCCTATCATCCTTGTACATACCCCAAAGCGGTATATCCTCTCCATTATCTTCCATAACCTTTTTGACAGCCGATACCTGGCCCTTGCCACCATCCAATAGTATTAGGTCTGGTAGGTTACCATGCTTTAACCTCCTGTCCAAGACCTCTGCCATAGAGGCATAATCGTCTGGTCCCTCTACGGTTTTTATCTTAAATCGCCTGTATTCCTTCTTGTCCTTGACGCCATTTGTGTAGACTACCATGGTACCTATAGAGTCCACCCCCTGGATATTGGATATATCGTAGGCTTCTATTCTTTCTAGCCTTCCTGCATCGAGATCCAAAATCTTGGCCAATTCTTCTAAGGAGCCTATGCTCCTCTCGTATTTTTTCTTTTTTAGGTCATCAAACTTTACTAGGTATTCATCTGCATTCTTTCTTACCATCAAGATTAGGGCTTTCTTGTCCCCCCTCTTTGGAACTTTTATACTGACTGAAGAACCCCTTTTTGAAGTTAAGATTTCTTCCATTATTTCCATATCCAAGAATTCCTCTTCTACTATGAGTTCCTTTGGTATATATTCTTGGGACATATAGAACTGTTTGATAAAGGAACATAAGATTGTAGACCTCTCACTATCCTTGACTCCCTCTAGCATAAAGTTTTCCCTACCCGATACCTTGCCATTTCTGATAAAAAATACCTGAACGCAGGCCTCTTGATCAAAGTTGGCCATGGCTATAACATCTTGGTCGGAATCACTCTGGACATTTGATATTTTCTGTTTTTCCATTACATCCTTGAGACTGTTAATCTTGTCCCTGTAGGATGCCGCTTCCTCAAACATGAGAGCCTGTGATGCTGCCTTCATTTTTTCCTCTAGGATACCCACTAGCTTGTCTTCCTTGCCTGATAAAAATAGGATAATTTCATCAACCATATCCATATAGGTTTTTTTTGACACCCTACCTCTACAGGGGCCTATACACTTTTTGATATGGTAGTTCAGACAGGGTCTCATGCCTGTCCTGATAGCCTTGTCCATATCAATATTGCAGGACCTAATAGGATATATGTTCCTTATTATATCTATTGTATCATTGACAGCAGATACATTTGAGTAGGGTCCAAAATATTTAGCCTTGTCCTTGAGTATCCTCCTGACTTTTAAGACTCTTGGATAGTCCTCATTCACGGTCACCTTTATGTATGGGTAGGTCTTGTCGTCACGAAGGAGGATATTGTATTTAGGCTTGTATTTTTTTATCAGATTACATTCGAGGATTAGAGCCTCTAGCTCTGAATCCGTCATTATATATTCGAAGCTATAAATATTTTTTACCATGGACCTGACCTTGTCAGAATGATTCCTCGAAGACTGAAAATACTGCCTAACTCTATTTTTTAAGGATACCGCCTTGCCGACATATATTACATTTCCGTACTTGTCCTTCATTATATAGACGCCTGGGCTAGCAGGCAGAGTTTTCAGATGCTCTTCTATGTCAAACACAACTTAACCTCCTTTCGTTTCTAGCCTAGTCCGAGACTTGTTTGTAAATTTTATTCTTAGCCTTTTCCCAGCTATATTTTATCTCTAGTAGTATAATTATACCCTATTTTTGAATTCCAAAAAAGTCCCCCCTGAATATTGTATCTAGCTTCTTGCCTTTGCTAGTATAGATACGCTTATCCAAAAGGGACTATTCACTTTCCAATTAATCATTTCTGCACTTTTTCATTTCACTAGGATAGGATCCCGTATATTTTTTATATAGCTGGGTGAACCTACTCTGGGACCTATAGCCGACCGACCTTGATACCTCACTTATGCTTAGGTCAGTATTCAAAATCATATGTTCCGCTACATTTATTCTCTTCCTTTGTATGTATTCAGTAATACTCATATTAAACTTGTTCTTGAAAGTTTCCTTGAGCTTGGTCTTACCCATCATGGCTATTTGACAAAGAAAATCTTGAGATATCTTACTGGCATAATGGTCGCAAATATAGGACGCAACGCTATCCAAGGCTGTCTCATCTATATCACTCAATTTTAACCTATTATCCTCTTCAAAGTACTGGTCTAGGGTCAACCTCAGCCACTCTTTCACCTTTATCTCATAGAATATCTCACTACCAGGCGTCGTGCTCTTGTATTCTAATATTTGATCTACCAACTTGCCTATGTCCCTAGCTATGGGACTGTTATTAGAATTTTGTAGGGCCTGCTTGATTTTCTTTGGACTAATATTGAAGTTACCTGCTAGGTATTCGTTGATGAATTTCTTCTTAAACTCTACGCCTACAGAAAAATATGGAAAACCGCCATGCAAAAGAAACCTGAATGTATAGTTCTCATGAAAGTTGACGAAAACCATATTGTCATTTACAGGTTGATAGGGAGTTAGGCACTCTCCATGAGCTGTTTTTAAAAATGATGATGTGGCTACTACCTCAGTATCCGATAAGAATCTGTGACTTACCACCATATCCTTCTTAACCATAAAATCATGTATGTTTACTGAAAACAAGTCAGTATCATAGAACCAGTAGTATCCATCCATATCCTCTTCCTTAATCCCATAGGTAGTTCCTAGTCTCGAATACCTATTGCAGTTTTCAATTTTTTTAAACCCCATACCTAGCAAAAAGTCTTCAAATTCATAAGCCATAATACTCTCCTTCATAAGCCATAATACTCTCCCTCCTGTAAATTGTCTCGATTAGACGTTTATTATGTTTGGTCATTATTGGCCAATATATATTGAAATCATTCTTGATATAAGTTAATATTAGCTTGTAATAATTATTATTATACACTATAAGAAGGAGGTTAACAATGAAATCTAAGGAAAAAAAATCAAAGACTAGCATTTCAAGTATAGTCAACCTATACGGCCAAGATAAAAAACTCTTCTACCCCTTATCTATCTTAGTATCCAGTTTTTCAGGTATAGTTACTATTGCACCATACTACTTTGTCTGGAAAATATCTATGGAATTGATCCTAGCAGACCACTTAAATATTCGGCTAATTAAGATATATGCCTTGTATATCTTTATCAGCCAGGTTATAGGTATATTAACAAGTCTCTTGAGCCAGTATTTTTCACACATTCTGGCCTTCAGGGTGGAAAAAAACATTAGAAAAAATGCTGTTAGTCATTTGATGAAACTACCTATTGGTTTTTTTGAAAATGAAGATTCCGGTAGAATCAGGAGAATGATAGATGACAATGCTTCAAAGACCCATAGCTTTATAGCCCATATTATGCCGGATATGGCGTCTGCCTTTATCATTCCCGTGCTAATGTTGGCCCTAATAGTCCTAGTAGACATTAGGCTTGGAGCTATTTGTCTACTGGGAATAGCCTTTGCCATAGCAAGTATGTCCATGATTATGGGACCCAAGACAAAAAAGTTGATGGAAGATTATATGACCACATCTGAAAAATTAGGTATAAGTGGGGTTGAATTTATCAGGGGTATGCCCGTCGTCAAAGTATTCAACCAAACAGTTGAAAGCTTTCAGAAATTTTATTCAGCAATCATGGACTACGACCAAAAGGCTAAATTTTTCGTCAACCACTGCAGACTACCTATGAGTCTATATACCCTGGCCCTATACCTACCAACAATTTTAATAGGCCCTATAACAATCCTATTGATAGACGGTGTAGACCAACCTCTCAAGCTACTTACAGATTCTATCCTATATATAATGATCACCATGAATCTCCACTCTAGCCTGATGAAATTGGCAAGTCTATCAGAGGCCAAGAACCAATTTATGGTAACCATACAAAAGCTAGATACCATATTTGACCTAGAGCCTATGAAGGAAATCGAATACCCTCAATTTGATGAAACCGGCATAGTATTCGACCAGGTCAGCTATACCTACCCAAGCAAGGACCTTCCAGCCATAACAAATATAAATTTGCATTTTGATAGAAACAAAACATATGCCTTAGTCGGTGAAAGTGGGTCTGGCAAGTCTACTCTCTTAAACTTAATTGGTCGTTTCTATGATATAGATGAGGGCCAAATTAGGATAGACGGGGTCAACATCAAGAGTCTTACGGAGGATGACCTAATGTCCAAACTAGCCATAGTTTTCCAGGAAAATAAGCTATTGAAAAAAAGTTTGAAAGACAACCTCTGCATGGGACATAGCTATAGCGATAAACAAATAGATCAGGCAATAGAGACTAGTAGTTGCCAGGACATACTGGCTAGAATGGAAAATGGCTTGGATACAATGATTGGGCAAAAAGGAACCTATATTTCCGGTGGTGAAGCCCAGAGAATATCTATAGCCAGAGCTTTTTTGAAAGACTCTCCTATACTCCTACTAGATGAAGCTACGGCATTTGCCGATCCAGAAAACGAAAACAAGATACAAAAAAGTTTGGAAAAGTTAAAGGATAATAAGACCAGCATCATGATAGCCCACAGACTAAATTCAATAAAAAATGTAGATGAAATAATAGTTATGAAAAAAGGTCAAATCCTGGACAAGGGCGGCCACGACTACCTGATGAACAACTGTGACTACTATGCTGACCTCTACAATAATTATTCAAAGAGTATAGAATGGAGGGTTTAAAATGAATAAATTTTTACAGAACAAATATTCACTCTCTCCAGAGGGTGCTAGAAAAATGTCAAGGGGTGTAATATACAGCGCATTACTTAATATATCATTTATGCTACCCATGCTTGTGGTCTTCACATTCCTAGACGAGAGCTTAAATATATACAAGTTCCACACACAAGTGGGATATACATCCAGCTACTATATCCTACTTGTGCCCTTGACTGTGATATGTATATATTTTGCAAACAAACTACAATATGATAGTGTATATACCACTACCTACACAGAGATAGCCCAGAAGAGAATTTCCCTGTCAGAGCATATGAGAAAACTCCCCCTATCCTTCTTTAACAAGAGAGACCTATCTGACCTGACAGCCACAATAATGAGCGATATGGAAAGTATGGAGCACGCATACTCTCATGCCGTCCCACAATTCTATGGAAATATAATATCAGTATGCTTAATTGGCTTGATGATAGCAAGTTTAAATGTGAAAATGGCCCTAGCCCTTATATGGCCCTTCCCTCTTGGCCTGGGTCTAATATTCCTAGCAAGAAATAAAAAAATTGAGCTAGAAAAAATCCATCATAAGGAAAAACTAAAGGTGTCTGATTCTATCCAGGAGATTTTGGAAAATATCCTGGCAATTAAGGGCTACCAGAGGCAGGAAAAAACCTTAGACGAATTTAAAGACCAATTGGACGAGGAAGAGCAAAAGCACCTTAGGGCTGAAATATCTATCCCCTTTATGCTGGGACCAATTAGCTCCTTGTTGAGGTTGGGTGTACTTTCGTCGATATTTGTCGGTATAAACCAGTACCAATCAGGTAATCTCAGCCTAGCCCAATACCTAGGACTCCTAATAGCCTGCTTGGTTATCTATGCACCAATGGACGCCTGCCTGGCATTTATAATAGAATTTATGATGGTAGAAATTCCTAATGAAAGAATGAGAGAAATATTTGAGGCAAAGCTAATGACTGGTCAAGATATTGACATCAAGAGCTTTGATATAGAATTGAAAAACGTAAGCTTTGGCTACGATGATAGGACCGTTATTAATGATATTAGCTTTATGGCAAAACAGGGACAGACCACAGCCCTTGTAGGCCCATCTGGATGCGGAAAGTCTACGCTGGCAAAACTGATGCTTAGATTTTGGGATGTTAATTCAGGCCAGATAAGTCTAGGTGGAATAGATATCAAGGATATAGATCCTGAAAGTCTCTTGAAGCACTATTCAATGGTCTTTCAAGATGTGGTACTTTTCAACAATACCATAATGGAAAACATCAGGATAGGAAAGAAAAACGCCACAGATAAAGAAGTTGTAGAGGCAGCTAAGATTGCCCAACTGGATGACTTTATCCAGACCCTTCCAGACGGATACAATACCAAAATTGGCGAAAATGGGTCACTCCTATCAGGTGGTGAAAGGCAGAGGATATCTATAGCCAGGGCTATTCTAAAGGATGCCCCAATTATATTCTTGGATGAATCTACTGCTAGTGTGGACGCTGACAATGAAACAAAAATACAAAAGGCCCTATCAAAACTTATAAAGGATAAGACTGTAATAATAATTGCTCATAGGTTGAGAACTATCGAAAATGCAGACAAGATAATAGTTCTAGACAAGGGTCAGGTTGTGGAAGAGGGTTCTTCTAGTGAATTAATAGAAAATAAGGGTCTTTTCTACAAGCTGTGGAAGACTCAGAAACAGGGATAAACATATATATTTATTTTATCTATAAAGCACTTGTAATTTTGATGTGTTTTTCATCTAGTATACATGGCTTATAAATACATATTAACAAGGAGGTAAACAATGAATTTAAAAGATATTATAAAAGTAACTTTATTCGGTGTAGTAGGATTTGTAATTAGTATAGTTACTGGTATGGCTACCAGTGCCCTAGGAGTCTATGGACCCTTTATACATACATCAATAGGTAGTCTGCTGACAGCGCCTATATTTATAGTTATGTACAAGAAGGTCCACAAAAAGCCTTGTATCTTCATCTACTACTTGATATCAGGTCTAGTATATTCTGTAATGGGCTTCTGGCCTATGCTAATAATCATGCTCCTAGCCGGTCTTGTAGGAGAAATAATAGCTGGAACTAAGAGCAATAAGAATGATGATGACAAGTACGGACGCATTGGCTTGGCCTATATAATTTCAGAAGCTATATATTCACTTCATGGCTTTCTTTTTATTCTAGTTCTTGGAAGCCAGGGTCTAGTAGAACAATTCCCAAAGATGTTCACCTTAGAGAAGGCCCAGTGGATGCATGACTTCTTCTTTAATCCTAGAAACTTCTGTATAATTATGGGCATACAGCTGCTAGCATCTATAATAGGTGTATTTTTGGCAAAATATATAGACCAAAAATTCTTTGCAAAAAATACTAAGAAAGGATCTATACTAGACTAATGAAGAATTTTGCAAAAAACAGTAAAATATGCTTCAATCCACTTAGTATATTTATTTTGATGCTGGTCTTCTCCATATCTACCCTACTTGCAAATCAGCCCCTTTATATAGCTATGCTGGCCATAACAGTATTTATGGAGATTTTAGTACTGAGAAAGGAAGTTATAAAAACTATTGCCTACCTAGGCATTCTCTTCCTCCTGACCCAACTAATTGGCAGGGGGTTTGAGATGGGGCATTGGACCGGGGCCATATATATCATGCTGCTTATAATGATAAAACTCTCTCCCCTATTTATACTGGCCAAAATTTCATCGAGCTATTCATCAAATGTACTAATGGCGACCTTTAGACAAATTGGCCTACCTCATAAGTTGTGTATAAGTATAGCCATATTCTTTAGGTTCCTACCTGAATTTTATGCCAGACTAGGAGAAATTCGTCAGGGCGCCAAGACAAGGGGACTAGGCTTTAGTCTGGTCCACCCTGTTCGCAGCTTTGAAATATTTATAGTTCCTCTGATGTATAGGGTCCTAGATATAAGTGATGCCCTTACCTGCTCTATCATTACAAAGGGGATAGACTACCCCTGTAAAAAGACAAGCTACAGAAGGTATAAATTCTCTTACCTAGATGGACTTGCCTTGACCCTTGGATTTTTGATATTGGGAGGTTGCATATGGATAAAAATAGTATAATAAATATTTCCATAGATGAATGTTCTTATGGAGAAAAAAAGATATTGGGAAAAATCAATCTGAATATCGAAAAGGGACAGTGCTTAGTCTTGTCTGGTCTATCAGGCTGCGGTAAAACCAGTCTCCTAAGGACAATCAACGGACTCATACCCAACTTTTATGAGGGCGACCTAAGGGGATCTATCTACCTCTACGGCAGGGATATTTCAGACTTCCTCAACGGTGAAATAGCCAAATATATGGGTAATGTCTTCCAAAATCCAAAGGACCAGTTTTTTTCTACTATAGCAGAAGATGAAATTGCCCTAGTTGGAGAAAACTTGGGTATGGACTACTCAAACCTAGTTAAAAGAGTCGACCAGGCCATTAAATTTCTATCCCTTGAAGATATCCGCAATAAGTCCGTATTTGACCTATCTGGTGGACAGAGACAAAAGGTTGCTATAGCCTCTACCCTAGTATATGATACCGATATTATTATATTTGATGAGCCCTCTGCTAGCCTTGATTATTCGTCTATAAAAGACCTAGAAAATACCCTTTTAAAACTAAAAAAAATGGGAAAGACTATTATAATAGCAGAACACAGGCTCTACTATCTAAAGGATATTTTTGATAGACTACTTATTATGAAGGATGGCCAAATTGTAAATAGCTACAAGAACCTAGATGTAGACGAGAATATACTCAGAGAAAATAAGCTGCGTTGCCTTGATGAAACTAGACTCAAGCTAAACAAACTGGAATCAACTTATACCCCTGATAATAAAAAACCTCATTTTATAGTAAAAGACCTAAAGGTAGAAATAGGTAAAAATATCCTTATAAATAATTTGAACTTTCATCTCTCAAAAGGAGAATGTATGGCCATACTCGGCAGAAATGGTATAGGAAAAACTACCTTGGCCAAACAGCTATCAGGTCTGCTTACAATAAAGTCTGGCCTTACCAGTCATGGAAAATCTAAAAGGGAGAGATTGAAAAATTCCTACTATGTAATGCAGGATGCCTCTTCTCAGTTATTTGCCCACACTCTGGAGCATGAGCTGATACCAAAAGATAAGATAGGGAACCAGGACTACCTGTCTAGGGTCAAGGACCTCCTAATAAGTCTTGACCTCTGGGAGAAGAGAAATCTTAGGCCACATGAACTATCTGTAGGAGAAAAACAAAGGCTATCACTTACGCTGGGATTATTGAGTGATAGAAAAATTCTTATACTAGATGAGCCTACTGCAGGATTAGACTTTTTGAGGATGAATATGGTGGCCAAAGAGATAAATAAAAAGAAGGGCCAGATCCCTATTATACTTATCACCCATGATATGGAAGTCTTATTTAGGGTGGCAGACACAGTCCTTCTAGTGGATGGTCTTGAAAATAAGAAAATCCCTATCAGAGGTAACGAGGAAAGCATTATTGATTTTATAAGGAAGACTAACTAGTAAATTAAATATTTTATCATAAAAAACCGACCCCCGAATCGCTACTCTGGTTGTATAATATTTAGCGTTGGTGAGAGAAAAAATTCTCTCCCAACGCTAAAT
>NZ_JRNB01000024.1 GCF_000758885.1 Peptostreptococcus sp. MV1
AATAGGACGTAGCCACGTGATTAGGCTCTAGTTTTTACTAGGGTCTTTTTTTGTACGATTTTATACTTTTGTACGTTTTTGTACTCAATTGACACTTTATTTGGCTAAGCTATATACAAAGAGCTAGCTTAAAGGCTATAATAGTTTATATAAATGTTTATCAATATAACGAATTTGGAGGTGGGTTTTATGGATATGGCAATATATAATAAATTATCTTATATACACAAATCGGAACTTATTTCTTTTCATATGCCTGGTCATAAGTATGGTAGGATTTTTGAAAAGTTGGGTTATGATAAGTATATGGATAAATTGTATAAGTTAGATACAACCGAAATATTGGGTACCGATAATCTTCATAATGCAAAGGGGATAATAAAGATATCCCAAGAAAATATAAAGAATATACTTTTTGCTGGTATGAATCAGTATGATAAGGATAATTTAGACCTTGTATACCTAGTAAATGGTAGTAGCTGTGGGATAGAAGCTGCGATCATGACCGCTTGCAAGTCTAGAACTAGTATTATTATAAATAGAGGTTGTCATCAATCCGCCTACAATGCCTGCATGTTGGGAAGGATAGAACCAATTTTTGTTGCTGAACAAATAAATGAGGAAAATAATGTATTGATGGGAGCTAGTAATCAAGACTATATAGAGGCTATTAAATCTAATCCACATGCAAGTGCAGTGTTTATAACTAGACCGACCTACTATGGCATGAGTCAAGATATAGATGAGCTTGTTAGTTTTGCCCATGAGAACAATATGATGGTAATTGTGGATGAAGCTCATGGTGCCCATTTTGGTCTAAGCCATCTCTTGCCAAAGTCTGCTGTATATAGTGGTGCTGATATGGTAATTCAAAGCGTACACAAAACTTTGCCAAGTATTACTCAAACCTCTATAATGATATACAGAAAAAGTACAGTTGATAAATCTAGGTTGTCTAGTATCTTGTCAATGGTTGAGACCTCCAGTCCGTCTTATATGATGATGATGAGCATAGAGATATGTTTTGATATATATGAGAAGAAGGGTTTGGTATTGATGCAAAATTTGATAAATAATATATATATATTTAGGAGGGGTTTGAAGGACTACAAGGTATTTCCTACAAGTGATCCAACTAAGATATTTGTAAATACTATTGAAAAGGGTATAAATGGATATGACTTTGCAAAAGTATTGAGATACAGGTATAATATACAGGTGGAGTTAGCTAATTATAACGGGGTATTATTTTTAGCTACTATTGCAAATACCAAGTCTGATTTTGACAAGACCTTGTTTGCTATGGAGGATATATTGGAAAAGAAGTTGTTTGGTGCCTTGGTTGACTTCCATGAAGATAGTCAAGAGGTCCTGAAACAGAGTAAGACGGGAAGTATCGGGTCCATTTATAGGAGCGAGGCAATAGAAATAGACTTGCCTGTAGGTATACCACCTAGGAAGATGAGTTTAGATAAGGCCTTTGATTCAGACAAGGAAGACATAAAAATTGAGGATGCCTTGAACAGGATTAGTGGTGAGTTTGTGATACCATATCCACCGGGAATAGCAGTACTGGCTCCAGGAGAAGTAATTGACCAAGAACTGATAGACTTCCTAGTTGAGGCCAGG
Organism: Peptostreptococcus sp. MV1; assembly: GCF_000758885.1. Taxonomy (GTDB): domain Bacteria; phylum Bacillota; class Clostridia; order Peptostreptococcales; family Peptostreptococcaceae; genus Peptostreptococcus. Next base: position 1,630 of record NZ_JRNB01000024.1, read on the forward strand.
AAGCTGAAGATAGATATAAATGGTCTGGAAAGTCAAAGCTTCAATACTATTAAGTTAGTTAAGGAATAGAGTGAATTTAGTGAGGATAAGATATGCAAGGAAGTATTTTTGTAATAGAGAGTGGTACAGATGGGTCTGGTAAGGCAACGCAGACCAAGTTACTATATGATAGGTTAAAGGCCGACGGTTATAATGTAATCAAGGTTTCCTACCCAAACTACGACTCAGATTCATCAGCCCTAGTCAAGATGTATCTAAGGGGTGATTTTGGGGAAAAGGCAGATGATGTGGATGCCTATATAGCGTCTACCTTCTATGCAGCAGATAGGTATGCCTCTTATAAGACGGAATGGGAAGACTTTTATAAGGAGGGTGGTATCGTTATAGCAGATAGGTATACAACTTCTAATATGGTCCACCAGGCCTCAAAGATGGATGATATAGGCCAGAGGGACAAATTTTTAGACTGGCTTGACCAGTATGAGTATGGTCTGTACAAACTGCCTAGGCCTAGGGAGGTATATTTCTTGGACGTGCCGGTTGATGTGAGCCAGGACCTAATCAAGGACAGGATGAATAAGTTTACCAATGAAAGTCAAAAAGATATCCATGAAAGTGATACGGATTATTTGGTAAAAACATATGAAAATTCAAAGTTTGTAGCTGACAAGTACCAGTGGCAGATAGTAAATTGTATAAATGAGGATAGAAAGATGAGGTCTGTAGACCAGATACATGAGGAAATATATTCAAGGGTTATTTCGATTATAGAGTCAAAATAGTAAGTACTATAGAGTCAAAATAGTAAGTACTATAGAGTCTAGATAGTAAGTATTATAAAGGTCTGTGAAAGGATGGTGAAGCCAATGTTTGAAAGGATACTAGGGCAGGAAAGGGTCAAAAAAAGCTTACAGAATGCCTTAGAGGTAGGTACAATTACAAATGCATACTTGTTCACTGGTCCTGAAGGCGTTGGCAAGAGGTTGATAGCCGAAGATTTTGCTGAGAAACTTTTGGGAGTCAGGCTAGAAAACAGTCCTGATTACAGGTGTATATCGGCAAAAAAAGGTGAGAGTAGCATAAAGATAGACCAAATCAGGAGCATGATAGCAGATATGAGTATCAAGCCCCATGGCGACTACAAGATATTTCTTATAGATAATGCTGATAAATTGACAGTCCAGGCTCAAAATGCCCTTCTAAAAACTTTAGAAGAACCCTCAGCTTATGGTATAATAATACTTGTAACAAGAAATGACCAGGCCCTTCTGGATACTATCAGGTCTAGGTGCATGGAAATCAAGTTTGCCCCCTTGGCTAGTGGCGATATAAGAAGGATTTTGTCTGCTAGGGGTATAGGTGATGACCAGGCCCAGGTGGCAACTATTTTTTCAAGAGGAAGTGCAAGTAGGGCTCTTGATATAAGTGAGAGTCAAGAACTGATGGATATGAGACAGGATTTGGAATCGTATTTAGAACTTATTTTTATAGAAAAAAATAAGTATGAATTGGCTAGGATGGGAGAAAATTTTAAGGCCTATGTCAAGAATTATATTAATCTTTTAGATCTATTTAGGTATTATATAAGAGACCTTATACTCTTGAAGGAGGGTATAGATACCAGTTTGATTATAAACTATGACCGATTGGACTTGCTGAGACGCTTAGCTAGGGAGGTTAGTATATCAAAATTGGGACAGGTAATTGATATTTTGGATGGAAGTCAGACGAGGCTAGCGGCAAATTGTCACTTTGCAACGACAATTGAGGCCATGGCTTTAAATATATATGAGGTGATAAATTAATGGTAAAAATAGTAGGAGTAAGGTTCAAGCCTGCTGGGAAAATATATTATTTCGACCCAGGAGACTTGAAATTGGATATAGGTAATGATGTAATAGTAGAAACGGCTAGGGGTCTTGAATACGGTATGATAGTAATCAGACCCAGGATGGTCAAAGAAGAGGACCTAATTAGCCCCCTAAAACCCATAATTAGGGTAGCCAGCAATGACGATGCAGAGACTTACTTGGAAAATAAGGTAAAGACAAAAGAAGCCTATGATATTTGCGAAGAAAAGATAAAGGATCATGAATTAGAGATGTACCTTATCGATTGTGAATATACATTTGACAGGAACAAGCTTATTTTCTATTTTACTGCAGATGGCAGGATAGACTTTAGGGAATTGGTCAAGGACCTAGCAGCAATATTCAAGACAAGGATAGAGCTAAGACAGATAGGAGTTAGAGATGAGGCCAAGATACTAAATGCAATAGGACCATGTGGTAGGCCCCTATGCTGTTCGACATGGATAGGTGAGTTCATGCCTGTATCTATTAAAATGGCTAAAGAACAGGGCTTGTCCCTAAATCCTGCCAAGATATCAGGTGTATGTGGTAGGCTTTTCTGTTGTCTAAAGTATGAAGCACAAGGTTACGCAGATGCAGTCAAGAGGATGCCATCAGTAGGTTGGTTGGTAAAGGATACCTTTACTGATAGGAAGGCCAAGGTAACAGATGTGAACCACCTTTTGGAGACTATAAAGGTTGAGTATGAAGACAAGACAGTAGGAGTACTTGCTGAGGGAGATTACAAGATAATCAAGGCATCGAAAAAGGATAATGCCCAGGCAGCTAACCAGGAAAAATTAGACAAGGAAGCCTTGGCTGAATTGAAGAAGCTTGAAAGAGAAAAGTAATAAAATCAATCGAGAAAAATAAGATGGAATAATTGATATAACTGAGATACTTAAAATAAAAACTTAGGTAATTGGAAGAGAAAACACGATGAATATAAATTTATTGGATAATGAGAGAATAGATGATCTCCAGCTCAAGGGACTTAAAATCATACAAAATACCAAGGGTTTCTGCTTTGGTATAGATGCTGTGCTCTTGGCAAATTTCACCAAGGTGAAGAAAAATGCCAAAGTAGTAGACCTAGGAACTGGAACAGGAATAATACCAATTTTGCTGGCTGGCAAGTCATCAGCTAGTAGGATTGTAGGTATTGAAATACAGGATGAAGTGGCAGAAATGGCCACTAGGTCTGTAAAACTAAACCAGCTCGAAGATAGGGTGGAAGTCCTAAATATGGACTTGAAGGATGCAGTAGCTGTCTTGGGCAAGGCTCAAATGGACCTAGTAATATCCAACCCTCCCTATATGCATTCAAATGGGCTTATAAACGAAAATGACAAAAAGGCCATATCTAGACATGGGCTCAAGTGTGATATTGAAGACGTAATAAGGGTAGCATCTGACCTAGTAAAGCCAAATGGCAAATTTTTTATGGTGAATAGGCCCAACAGGCTAGTGGATATCCTGGCAATAGCCAGAAATTACAAGCTAGAAGCCAAGCAAATTAGGTTTGTACATTCCAGGGTATCATCTGCACCCAAGATGGTCTTGATAGAATATGTAAAGTGTGCTAAGCCCGAGATAAAGGTCCTAAGCCCCCTATATGTATATAATGAGGATGGTACTTATACGGACGAGGTCAAGGCCATATACTCCAACCAGAGCCTGGAGGGATAGGCTATACTTTTAGAAATAGTGTTATTATAGACAAAAATGGCACTATAAATAGGTCAAAAGCTGATAAAGTTACTAGGTATAGATCTACCTATATGAAAGGAAGTATAAGATGGCAGGTAAATTATTTGTGTGCCCAACACCAATAGGCAACCTAGAAGATATAACATACAGGACACTAAGGGTCCTAAATGAGGTAGACCTAATTGCTGCAGAGGATACTAGACACACGATAAAGTTATTAAATCACTTTGAAATAAATAAACCCCTTACCAGCTACCATGAGCACAACAAGCAGACAAAGGGGCCTATCCTAGTAGAAAAACTCTTGGAAGGTACTAATATTGCCCTAGTCAGTGATGCTGGTATGCCGGGTATATCTGACCCTGGTCAAGATTTAGTAGCCCTTTGTGTAGAGCAGGGTATAGACCTAGAGGTCCTACCAGGGGCGTCGGCCTTTGTAGTTGCCTTAGTGGGTTCGGGCCTGCCTAGTTGGAAGTTTGCCTTTGAAGGTTTTTTGGATAGGGATAGGAAAAATAAGAAGAAGAGGTTAGAAGAAATCAAGTACGAGCAGAGGACCCTTATTATATACGAATCACCACATAGGCTCAAGGATACACTCAAGGTTATGGAAGCCATTCTAGGTGACAGAAAAATAGCCGTATGTAGAGAGTTGACCAAGAAGCATGAGGAATATATGAGGTCAGAAATAAGCCAGATAAGGGCCTATTATGATGAAAATGACCCTAGGGGTGAGTATATACTAATAGTGGATGGGTCAAATGAGACTGGACCTGATAAGGAAGATAGCTATGATGGTTTAGACGAGAGGGCCTATGTCATCAAACTCATGGAAGAGGGCCTATCAAAGAAGGATGCTATCAAGAAGGTAGCCAAAGATAGAAAATTAAAAAAGGACCTAGTATACAAGGAAGTACTGGACCTATAGATAAGTAAATATATAGGGTTTTTCATATGCTTTAAAAAATTAAAAAAATATGCAAAACCTTATTTTTTTATATAAAAATGAGCATAAATTCGCAATGGATAAAAAATTAATAGACAATATTTCTTAAAAAAAGAATACATTTTCATAGCTGTAAAATTATGAATTTAAGGATAAATTTGGTAAAAATTAAATTATTGAAATTTAAATAGCTTTTTAATCTTATTTATGATAAAATATAAGTGTACAAACTAACTTTAGATTATAAAGTATAGATTACTTTAGGCTAAAAGGAGAAGAAAATGACTAACAACTTAACAATGTTGACTGACCTGTATCAGTTGACGATGATGAATGGATACTACAAGAAAGGCATGCACAATAATACTGCTGTATTTGACATTTTTTTTAGAAAAAATGTATGTGAGGGTGGTTATACGATTATTTGTGGTATTGAGGAAGTGGTAAATTATATCAAGAAGCTTCACTATGAAGATTCTGACCTAGAATACCTGAGGAGCCTGAATTTATTCGATGAAGATTTTTTGAGTTTCTTAAGAGACTTTAAATTCACAGGAGATATATATGCTGTCGAGGATGGTACAGTGATGTTCCCTGACGAGCCAGTACTAGTGGTCAAGGCACCGCTTTATCAGGCTCAATTAATTGAGACGGCTATGCTTTCTATTGTGAATTTTATGTCTTTGATCGCAACCAAGGCATCTAGGGTATGTAATGCAGCCATGGGCGATCCAGTTCTGGAATTTGGTTTGAGAAGGGCTCAAGGTCCTCAGGCAGGTTTATATGGAGCCAAGGCAGCAGTTATAGGTGGATGCAAGGGTACATCAAATGTATTGACTGGCAAGATGTTTAATGTTCCAATTTCTGGCACACATGCCCACAGTTGGGTGCAGAAATTTGATACGGAATTAGAGGCATTTAGGGCCTATGCAGATATATATCCTGATAGTTGTCTACTTCTGATTGATACTTATGATGTATTAAATAGTGGTATAAAGAATGCTATTACAGTCTTCAATGAGTTGAGGGCCAAGGGGCATGAGCCATTGGGTGTAAGGCTGGATTCAGGAGACTTGACATACCTGTCAAGAGAGGTCAGAAGAATACTTGATGAAGCAGGTTTTGAAAATGTCAAGATAACAGCATCAAATGACCTTGATGAGTATACAATTACATCATTGAAGCAGGAAGGGGCCAAGATAGATTCTTGGGGCGTTGGAACAAAGATGATTACATCCTATGATTACCCATCATTGGGAGGAGTCTACAAGCTTGCAGCAGCCACTAACTCTGAAGGAGTCCTAGTTCCAAAGATTAAAATTTCTGAAAATCCAGAAAAAATAAACAATCCAGGCTTCAAAAAGGTTGTGAGAATATACAATGAAAATGGCAAGGCAGAGGCAGACCTTATTATGTTGAAGGATGAAGTAATAGATGAGTCAAAGCCTTTGGAAATATTTGACCCTGTCTATACATGGAAGACTAAGCTATTCGAAAAGTTTAGCTTGAGGGAAGTCTTGTCACCACTATTTATAGACGGTGAATGTGTCAGGGAAATGAAGACTGTCCAGGAAGTGACTGAATATACAAGGCAAGAATTGGCTAGTTTATGGGACCAGCACAAGAGAATAAAAAATCCTCATATATACAAGGTGGACTTGTCTGAAGGTCTATGGAAGATGAAGCAAGATATGGTTGCTTCTAAGAGAAAAAAGTAGTATATGTTATGTAAAGTGGGTGGAGATTATGACAAAAAAATCTTATGAAGAAAGAATGGATTCGACGGATGCAAAGATAATAGAGATACTTCAGGAAAATGGTAGAATTTCTATGAAAGACCTAGGTATAGCAGTAGGTTTGACATCACCGGCAGTATCAGAGAGAGTAAAAAGATTGGAAGAGGCCAAAATCATATCTGGTTACAAGGCTATCATCAATCCAGATTCTATGGGTAGGGCTATCAAGGCCTTTATAAACGTATCACTTCCAGGTACGGCCTATGATGCCTTTATTGATGCAGTAAAGAATGACCCAAGAATAGTTGAATGTCATCATATCACTGGTGATGACAGTTCCCTAATTAAGGTTATTGTTGAGAGTATGGATGAACTAGAGAATGTGATAGATATATTGAAGGACTTCGGTAGGACAAGAACGTCTGTTATCCTGTCTACACCAGTCCAGGCAAAATCAATCCTATAAGTAATTGACTTTTTTGAATCATTGTTGTACAATCAAGTTAATAAAATTTTTGGCTGTGAAGAGAAGAGTAGCTACTGGAGTATTTGTAGAGAGTCGGTGGTGGCTGAAAACCGATAATGCAAGGGTGGTGAAGATGGCCTCAGAGCCTCAATCCTGAGCTAGATTAGTTAGGGATTGCGTATGGATGCGTTAGATCTAAGAGATACTGACAGGGAGTCTAAACTATTGTTAAGATACTAGCAGATAAATAATATTTTTAGCTAGGACAAGTAAGACCTTCATATAGAGGAAATACATGTCCCCAGGTCAGTAAATAGGGTGGTACCGTGACTAATATTCGCCCCTATGCATAGCATAGGAGGCGATTTTTTTACTTTTTATACTTTGAGGAGGTTAATTATGACAAGCAAACCAACATTTTATGTAACAACACCAATATATTATCCAAGTGGTAAATTACACATAGGTCATGCCTATACTACTATAGCAGCAGATGCCATAGCTAGGTTCAAGAGGTTCTCAGGCTATGATGTAAGGTTTTTGACTGGTACAGATGAACATGGAGAAAAAATACAGAAAAAGGCCCACGAAGCGGGCAAGAGTGAAATAGAATTCCTTGATGAGCAGATTGCAGATATCAAGAAGCTATGGAAAAAGCTAGAAATATCAAATGACGACTTTATCAGAACTACTGAACATAGGCATGAACAGGCCATTCAAAAAATATTCACAAAGCTATACGAAAAAGGAGATATCTACAAGGGCTCATATGAAGGCCACTACTGTGTACCATGTGAGAGCTTCTGGACAGAATCACAGATGCTAGAAGGCAACAAGTGTCCAGACTGTGGTAGAGAGACTAAGGTAGTAAAGGAAGAGTCATACTTCTTCAGGCTATCAAAGTACCAGGACAGGATTAGGGACCTATTTGAAAATACAGACTTTGTAATGCCTGAGAGCAGGAAAAATGAAATGATTAAGAACTTCCTAGATCCAGGTCTAGAAGACCTATCAGTAACTAGGACTTCATTTGACTGGGGTATCAAGGTACCTTTCGATGAAAAACACGTAATATACGTATGGGTAGATGCCCTATGCAACTATATTACAGCCCTAGGTTATGAGGGAGAAGATGATACAAACTACAAGAAGTATTGGCCAGCAGATGTCCACCTAGTTGCCAAGGAAATAGTGAGATTCCATACAATCATATGGCCAGCCCTACTAATGGCCCTAGACCTGCCACTTCCAAAGAGGGTATTCGGTCACGGATGGATCCTATTTGCCGATGACAAGATGTCAAAATCCAAGGGTAATATAGTATATCCAGGTCAGATGGTAGACAGGTACGGTGTAGATGCCCTTAAGTATTTCCTACTAAGAGAATTCTCATTTGGTCAGGACGGTTCATATACTCATAGAAACTTTATAAACAGGATAAATTCAGACCTAGCCAATGACCTAGGTAACCTAGTGAGTAGAACTGTATCAATGGTTGAAAAATACAATGAAGGTATCCTAGTTAAAAATGAAGTAGGAACTGACTTCGACGCAGACCTAATAAAGACATACAAGGAAGTAAGGCTTGACTTCGAAAGACAGATGAATGAATTGATGTTCCACGATGCCCTAGAATCAGTATGGAAGTTGGTTAGGAGGACTAATAAGTACATAGACGAAACAATGCCTTGGGCCCTATCCAAGGATGAGGCCAACAAGGACCAGTTAAACCATGTCCTATACAACCTATGTGAATCTATCAGGTTGATATCAACATTTATATCTTCATTGCTACCAGAAACAGCTAGGAAGATATTTGACCAGTTGGGTATAGCAGGCAGGGAAGACCTATATGACTGGGCTAGTGCAGATACATTTGGCCTAATACCAGAGGGAACTAAGGTCCACAAGGGAGAGGTCCTATTCCCAAGGCTAGACGTTGAAGAAGAAATCAAGTCATTAGAAGAAATGTTCGCTGAAAAGATAGTAGACCAGGAAGTAAAGCTAGACCACAAGGAAGAAATCACTATAGACGACTTTGATAAGGTGGAGCTAAGAGTAGGTAAGGTTGTAAAATGCGAAAAGCATCCAAAGGCAGACAAGCTACTAGTATCACAGATAAAGATAGGCTCAGAGATGAGACAGATAGTATCAGGTATAGCCCAGTGGTACAAGCCAGAAGACATGGTTGGCAAGAGCATAGTGGTAGTATGCAACCTAAAGCCAGTCAAGCTAAGAGGTGTAGAATCTCAGGGTATGATACTAGCAGCTGGTGATGATGGTGATGACCTGGTAATACCAGAAGCTATTGGTGCAAAAGATGGGGCAGAGGTGAGATAAATGCTGTTTGATTCACATGCTCATTTAAATGATGAGAGGTTTGATGAAGATAGGGACCAGCTAATAGCCTATTTAAGAGAAAATGATGTGGACCTGGTAGTCAATCCGGGTGCAGACATGGAGACATCCAAGACAGCCATAGACCTGGCAAAAAAACATGACTTCATATATGCAGCAGTTGGGGTACATCCACATGATGTAGAATATATGACTGAAGATGATATAGAGACCCTAAAGAAATGGGCCAAGGAAAATGACAAGGTGGTAGCCATTGGTGAAATAGGCCTGGACTACTACTATGACCTGTCGCCTAAGGACCTGCAGAAAAAATGGTTTATCAGGCAGATCCAGTTGGCCAATGAATTAGGCCTACCCTTTATAGTTCATGATAGGGATGCCCATGGAGATACATTTGAGATAATCAAAAAATACAAGGCTCCAGAAACTGGCTGTGTACTTCACTGCTATAGTGGTGAAATTGAGTTGGCCAAGGAGTATATAAAGATGGGCTGCTATATATCAATTCCCGGGACAGTAACCTTCAAGAACAACAGGAAGACCGTAGATGTAGCCAAAAATATACCTTTAGAGTGGATGTTTATAGAGACAGACTCTCCTTATATGGCACCAGTGCCAAATAGGGGTAAGAGAAATGATCCATCCATGGTCAGGTTTGTAGCTGAAAAGATAGCCCTTGAAAGAGGAATCAGCTACGAAGAGGTGTGTCAGGTAACTAAGGAAAATGCCAAGAGGTTCTTTGGTATAAGGTAGAATATTAATAACTAAAGGTTAAAATTAGCGTTGGGAGGGAATTTTTTCTCTTACCAACGCTAAATATTACACAACCGTTTACAATTCATTAAAGGAGTTATATATGTTTAAACTATCATTTAACTATTTCACTCGTAATTACGGGAAAACATTTGTATTGATGTCAATTGTAATTATTGCAATTGTGTTATTTTTGTTTACAAGCATAACGAGGGACTCTATTTATGATTCTCAAATTGAAGAAGCAAGGTCTATGTATGGGAGTTATGATATAGAAATGCTAGGACTAACAAAAAATAATATCAATGTTTTGAGTTCTGATAAGGAAATAAATAATCTATTCTATACTGAAGTTTGTGATGGGGATTTGATAGATAGATCAACTGGATTAAAGACAAGTATTTATGTATTTAACAAACCGTATGTTATTGATTGCTTAAAATATAGTATGATAGGCAGAGTGCCGCAAAATGATAACGAAATTATTTTAGAAGATAAATTTATAAATCAACTTGGTATCAAAGACCCTATTGGGAAGTATGTTAATTTATTACATTCGGTAAATTATAACAAAAACGATGAAAATCATATTAAATCGAAAGATAAGAAATTTAAAATAGTAGGTATATTAAAAAAGACAGGTAAATACTATGAATCTCTGACGGACTCCATTGGAGGTATAAAATACAGAGCATTTATTTTCGATGAAGATTCACTACAAACAAGATTTTTTGACAAAAAGTACGATGGATGTGCATTTCTAAAGGGAAAAAATGCTGAAAAATACTCACAGCATCTACAAAATAAATTGAATTTGGGGTGGGAGAATATACATGAAAACAGTGAGGTATCTTCAATAAAATTACTGAAGCAAAGCTCTGAACTAAATGTAGAAAACATCAGAAATACAATACTAATAGTTCTCATATCTATTATAGTGATTTACAATATTTTCGATATAATATTATCAGATATGAGAAGAGAACTTGCAACTTTTAGGTCACTAGGGATGACCAAAAAACAGTTAATGGAAATGTTATTTATATATGCATCTTTTTTTGTAGTCATAGGTGCACTTATAGGTGTTTTTTTGAGTATTTTGATTTCTTATAGCTACATAAGTTTTATGTATGACAATCCTGTGCTGACAATTAGTTATACAAATATAGGAATATCTATTCTTATAGCGGTTTTTGCTGTATATTTATCGAATATTGTACTGGTTTATAAGTTGCTCAAAAATAAAGTGATAGAGCTAATGAAATATGAAAATATAAAAAATCAGAAAAAATGGAAATTTAAGATAAATATGATAGAGAATAATATAATTGTAAAATTGGCTCTATCAAATATATGGGCAGATAGAACTAAAACTATTATATCAATATTGACAATGACTGCTGTCGGTCTTGTGTTCATTTTGAATTTTGCTTCGGCAGATGTGGTTAAGAAAAGTATGTATGCAGGGAGGAGTGGTGGTATATGGTCGATGAGTTATGGTAATATTGATAAAAAAATTGATGGAAGTATTAAAGGTACTGATCCACTTTACTTTAATATAAGTACTGATATTGTAGAAAAAGTTAAGGCATCAAGTTATGTAAAATGTGTTGAATATTGTAGTATGACGATGGATGCTTTTTTGTTAGATTATGAAAAAAAGGTATCTGAGCAATATAAAGAAGAAGTTGGGATTAATTCGATAGAGTATCCAATAATGATAAGAGCATACAATAAGAATATGCTAAAAAAAAGAAATAGGTTTATAGATAAAGGCAGTAATATATATGAATTGAGCGGCAATAAAAAACCAAGAGTGCTTATTGTTAATAATCTTTACTCGAAAAAAATATCATCAGTAGATAGAAAAATTTTAAATAAAGTTAGCGTTGGAGATACACTTAAAATAAAAATGCCTGTGGATAATAAAGGTACAAAAGAATATAGAGTATTGGATGTAGAAGTATCTGGAATAATGAATACTGAATATGCGGGTGGACAGGATGGTAATGTTGGTTTAAATGGAGCGCAAGTTATAATCAATGAAATGGATTATAGAAGAATAACAAATATATATAATAACAATTCGTTATTTATTACCACTAACAATAATGAAATTATGAATCTTGAAAGAGATTTGAAAAAAATTATTTCAGAAAATGAAGCATTGTCCATAGGAGGCAAAGGTGAAGAGATTAAATATTTAGGCCTGCAGTTGAAAATTGATGAAAAATTAAGGATAATGTATAGCTTAACAGCGATACTTATTGTTTTTATAAATACCATATTTATAATTAAAAGTAATTTGATTATAAGAAAAAAAGAAATACACGATTTATTGTGCATTGGTATGAGCAGAGTTCAGTTAAGGGAAAATATATACATAGAAGGTATTTTTTATGGAGTATTATCATCAATAATTTCATCAATTGTAGCTTCAAGTGTATATATGTATAAGATATCAAATGTTAATAAAGTACTGAAGGAAGCAAAGTTTACGAAAATGATTGAGAATGGAGTACCTGTAAGGCACGTGGTGCAGATATTTGTATTGTTTACAGCAGTTTCTATAGTTTCAACGTACATTGCATCAAAGTCTACAATAAATAAGAGAGTATGATTAAAAATAATATTGGTTGATTGTATTGGAGTGAAAAATAATGAATAAAGAAAAAATGATGAAACTCACGATTGTTGCAATTATTTTTTTAACAACAATTGTCCTTTTATTATCTTTAAAATTCAAATTAAATGAAATATCTATTGCAGAAAATAACTATGGTAAGCAAGATTTGACGATAAGGAACATCAAAGAGCTAAATAATTTAGTTTATAAAGATATATCTAAATATACTGTCTATAATTACTATCCGGAAATAGAATATAAGTTTATCAATGGGAAGAAAGTATATGGTGTCGAACTAATGGATATTGACAAAAATTACTTTCAGATGATGTCATATAGTTATGATAGCAGTATAGTAAAAGACGGTAATATAATAATAAGTGAGGGGTTAGCAAAGTATTTAAATGTTAAAGTCGGAGACAAAATAAAACTAGATACGGATAAAAATTCTGAGATATATATTGTGTCTGGTACTGTTAATAATAAAATGTACATAAATGACAGTGATATAGTTTACAGAATAAAAAACCATATAAATATTGGTGAGAGAACATTTTTTTCTGCAGTATTAAAAGATATCCATGTCGAAAAGGAATATATTACTAAATTAGATAAAAAATATAAAATTGACTACAATGTACCCCTTATAAATGCGAAGAAAAATTATCTTAACATTAAGGATAGATTTATGTTTGCAATATTCTCCATGATAATATTATCATTGTCTATATTTGTATTAAATGTTATTTACAACAGAGAGGAAAAATATATTATAGGAACAAAAAGGATAATAGGAGGAGATATTATATCTTTGAAAAAAGATTATTGTAATACTTATAAAAAATTAAGTACTATTTACGTTGGTGTTACAATTATTGTATCCTATATCATATCAGAATTGATAAATTCATTATTATTTAAATCTGTTAGAATTTCTCTAATAGATATAGCTACAATTGTAATAATGTACATTTGTTTTGTTACATTAATATTCCTAATAGAGTTGTTCTATGCTAGAAATATCTTATCTACACCACCAATTGATATTATAAAAGAAACAAACAGCAAAGAAAAGAGAATGTTTAAAATAAGCAATATTAGATATATAAATCTAAAAAGTAGATACAATGTATTCTGGAAATACTATCAAAGAGATTTGATTAAAAATTTTACTGATTATAATTATTATATCAGTTTCAGCATCATATATATTTAAGACGAATTACACAAATTATTTAAATAAAGTCGTATATCAACAGTATAAAAAATTTGAAGGTAATGATTATGATTTCGATATCAATATTAACGGTAGAATTAACACCAACGAAGGGATTGAACCTAGCATATATGACTCTATAAGCTCAAATAGAGATATAGAACAGATAAAAGGAAGTAGATACTCATATGGTTTAGTTAAATTAGATCCTAAGATTGAGTATGATAAAAAATATTTTGAAGAAGTGTCAAAAATTTCAGGGTATTATAGAAGCGTATTAAAAGGTGTTTACTTTAGAGATGGTGGAAATACTTTTTTGAAAAGTGAAATTTTAGGTGTCGACAATACCTACATAAATGAAATGCAAAGGTACACAATTCAAGGAGAAATAACACAAAATAATATGAAAAAAAATTCTATTATTTTATATATTCCAAAACTAGAAACTGATAAAAAATTTAAAGTAAACTATAAAGTTGGAGAGTATGTTGATTTGTACATACCTCAAGAGGGTAGTTCTGATGAAAGCTATTTTGGTGCCAATAAAATTGACAAATGTTTTTATATTGGTAAATTTAAAATAGTCGCCATGGTAGAAAAACCACCAATAGTATCAGAATATTACGCTGGTGACTTGAGCATAATACCGGTTATGCACATTGATAATCTAAATAGAATAACTAAAACGAATATTTATAGAGATGTAAAAGTAAAATTCAAGTCAAATCTTACAGATGGTCAAAAACGAGTATATTTTGAAGAGATTTATAAAAAATCAAATCGCCCAGGAATGAGTTTTATAAGTTATTTAGATGAAAGGAAATCTGACTTCGAAAATATTGATAATGGTATAAAGTTGAAAAATATGATAGCTATTTTTGTGATATTTCTAACATTATCAATATCATCTATAAACTTGTTTATAAATATTAAAAAGAGAGAAAATGAATTAAGGCTACTACATTTTATCGGCTTATCGTTAAAGAAAATACGTGGTTTTATGTTTATTGAGAATTTTTTGAACTATATATGTTCATCTATTTTATTCATGATTCTATCTTTAAATGATAGGAGTATGATCGTTAAAGAATATGCAGATACACTTTTAGATAAAAATATAGATAGCGGTTTTAAGATGCTTTTGATAATTGCTATATTGGTTATAATTGTAGGTGCAATAAATATTAGAGTGTTTACGTATATTTCATTGAAAAGAATGTGGAATAAAGATTTATAAATGAAAAGGGAGATTGTTATGAGTATATTGACAGTTAGTTCTTTAAAAAAATACTATGGAAAAAAGGAAAGTCTAGTAAAGGCAGTAGATGGCATAAGCCTAGAAATTGAAAATGGAAAATTCACTGCCATAATAGGAACTAGTGGTTCAGGAAAAAGTACCCTGCTTCATTGCATGGCTGGCCTAGACAAGCCAACTGAGGGTAGCGTATTTCTTGACCAAAGAGATATATACGCCTTAAATGATGATGAGTTGTCAAAAATTAGGAGACAAGAATTTGGATTTATATTCCAAAGCTTTAACCTAATACCAGTCCTTAATATTTATGATAATATAATCCTACCAATCCAGCTAGATGGAAAGAAGGAAGACAAGGAATATATTATGGCTATAGTAAAAAAGGTTGGCCTAGAAGACCAACTTAAGAAGTTTCCTAATGAGTTATCGGGAGGCCAGCAGCAAAGGGTGGCAATTGCAAGGGCTCTATCCAACAAGCCAGCTATAATATTTGCAGATGAGCCTACAGGAAACCTTGATAGCAAGACTACTGAAGAGGTAATGAGCCTGCTTAGGTCTACCGTAAAAGACCTAAACCAGACCCTACTTATGATAACTCATGATGAAAATATAGCAAAGCAGGCAGATAGGCTTATTACCATAAGTGATGGGAAAATAATAAGTGATGAAAAAAAATAATAATAACATTAAAAAATTCTTAAAATATGTGTGTAAAAAAATAAAAAGAAAATATTTGTATCTGCGATATTTGTGATATTAGTTACATTATTTGATTTGTATCTTCCACTCTTACTAAAGAAAATAATTGATAAGGGTATTATGGAGAAAGATATAAATATATTGTTAAGGTTTGTTGTAATATATTTTCTGATCCAACTAATGTCAATTTTGATTGAGTTTATACTTAATTATATTTATTCGCTGATGAGAAACTCTATTGCAATAAAAATTAGGCTTAAGATACTAAAAAATATATCTGATTTATCGGGAAATTATTACACAAATAAAAAAACAGGGAATGTACTTTCTATTATACAGTCGGATATAGATGCAATAGAACGACTGGATGCAGAGTTAGTTTTCTCTTTAGTGAAAGATTCTTTTACAGCCATAGCAGCATTATATTTTATGATTCGCCTACAGTTAGACTTATTTCTGTTGGTTGTATTTTTACAACTATTATTATTCTTATTGCAGAGAATTTTTACGAAGAAAATACATGCAAATATATCAAAAATAAGAAATGAGTATGGAGAAATTACTAATGTTGTACAAGAATATGTGCTAAACATTATGAGTGTAGTTATATCGAAATCTAGAAAATTTTTTATCTCAGATTATATAAAAAGAGAACGTAAAATGATATATAAAAATATTAAGACAGATATGTTATATAGTGGTAATATTTCTGTAGCAATAGCTATAAATTCAGCAATAACAATGATATTATATGGATATGGCGGATATAAGATTATAAGTGGAAATTTGACATTAGGAACTTTGCTGGCATTTCAGAGTTATAGTGCGATGCTGTTAGGACCATGCATGAGTATTGTAAATGCAAATAATAGAATTCAGCAAGCAAAAGTATCTGTAGATAGAGTGTATAGTCTATTAGATGAAAAAAGCGAAATAACAGAAATTAAAGGTTCTATAATATTAAATAAAGGCAATATAGAAAAAATTGAGTTCAGTAATGTTAGTTTTAGTTACACCAGCTGTGAAAGAAAAGATGCATATATTTTAAAAAATCTTAATCTAGTTTTTAGTAAAGGCAGTATATGTGCTTTAGTTGGAAATAGTGGATGTGGAAAATCAACAATTATAAGTTTGCTTTATAGACTTTGGGATGTTGACTCAGGAAATATACTTATCGATGGAAATAATATAAAAAACGTAAATTTAAACTCTCTAAGAAAACACATATCTATAGTAACGCAAGACTGTATAATATTTGATGCAACAATTAAAGAAAATATTTGTCTAGGGAAAAAGGTAAGTGATGAACACTTACGGTTGATCTGTGATAAGGTAGGTCTAAGCAAATATATATCAAGTTTAAAAGAGGACATAAATACAAAAATTGGTGAAAGGGGAGTTAAAATATCTGGAGGGCAAAAACAGAGAATTGCAATTGCTAGGACAATACTTAATGATAGTGATATTATTGTTTTGGATGAAGCTACATCAGCACTAGATAACATATCACAAAGCGATGTAATAAAAAATTTAAAAGGATATTTGAACAATAAAATTGTAGTTATAATTGCTCATAGATTATCTACAATCAAGGATATAGATAATATTTACGTCTTAAATGATGGTAAAGTCGTAGATAAGGGAAATCATGAAAATTTATTAAGACACTCAGAACAATACAAAAGGTTATATTACAATGAATAATCGGCTATACAATTTATATATGAGTTATATATTGATAATTAAATATACGGAAATTTTTAAGCTATTAGTTCTAAAGAGAGTATGGATAAATTCCAACTCTCCTATTTTAGAAGATAGATGAAATTTTATTTATTTTCAATAATGTTTTTAAAAAATATATATTTCTAAAATTATTTATACATGATATAATAAAAATAGTAATTGATATATGATATAAATGAACGGCGATAATAGTATTTTATGTAGGAGGTAGTATGATGAAGATGAATCTATCTAAAAAACTGGCTATTTCAGTACTTTTATTGTCTTTGGGCTTATCACAGGTCGCTTGTCAAAGTCAGAGCTCCAAGGATGATATGTTTAATCAGGTCGGTCAAAGTCAGGAAGCTGATAAGGAAAATAGGCAAAACCTAAAGGCCCTGGAAGACTTAGTTGGTATCAAGGATATCGAATCTATCAAGATTACACTTGATGACTGGATTGGCGGACATGATTCAAAAAAGAACGATATACTTGTCTTGGAAAGGACCCTTGATATTAAAAGTAAGAGCCAAGTATTAGCCTTTGCGGATATATTTATGGGTGTTGGCAAAAAAGACCTTAAGGGAGATGAAATCTATAAAGAAGCTCTTTCTCAGAAGGAAGATATTGTCAATAGATTGAAGTTAAGTCCTGAAAAAGCGATGATAGACAGCTATATAAAGGACATTAAGGAGAATAAGCATGGATATTATAAAAATACTACAATCAAGGGGAATGTTGAACCAAAGTCAAGTATCAGCTTTAAGAGTAAGTCAGGAGACCAGGTAGACTTTGTATTAGAAAATGCTTTAGGAAGAGATTTATTATTAGTCAATAAAAAGGGTAGCATATATAAGCTAAGATATGAAGATTTAGATTATATTATATATACTATGATGGATAGCCATGATAAAGGACCATTGTCAAAAGACCTGGACAAATATGTAAAGGACAAGGGTGACTATATCAAGTATAGGATTAGTCATGTGGATGTTAAGCTTCCAAATAAACTAGAAGAGCCTACATATGGCGATAGGTTTAACCTTTACCTTGCCTATGTAAATGATCTATTAAAAAATACAGACTTTAAAGATGGGTTGGCCCCATATCGAGGACAGGATTTGAGTTTTGAAAGGTATAGACTGAATAAAGAGAGTCAAAAGAGACCTAAGGCAGAAGAGTCCTATCTAGTGGCAGTATTTTCTGGAGACAAGCTTGTGGGAGCCTACAAGGATTTTTATGGAAATACGAACTCTTTCGATGGCAAGACTTTAGAAGACCTGCTTAAGATTGAATATAAGGACTGGGTAAAGACCAAGATGGTCCATGACAAGGAGGCTGCTGAGCTAGATAAGTTGGGAGACAAAGGTATAATAAGGAAATTTGTAGAATTGCAGAACGCCAGAGACAAGAGGCAAGAAGGCCTTAGGTTACCAGACTATAGGGATGGTTATTCTAAGTTATTCAAAAGTAAACATGATGTAGAGGATGGCTATATAGAGAATATTATTTCGGCCAAGCTATTGTCGATAAAGCCTGATGAACGCAAATTTGAGGTTGGACTTAATACTATAGATAAGGCCTATATGGTAGAGGTAGACTATAAGTTTAAGGAAGTTATAGTCATAGAAAATGGGGTAGATGAAAAAAGCTACGAAATGATAAATCTAGGTCCTGGTCTAGGATATAGGATCTATCAAATGGGCTACTAATAATTTATTGCTAATATAAAATTATTGAACTGTAGCTACTTACATAGGAGGAATATATGAAATTAGGTTTTATAGGGGCAGGCAATATGGGGTCCGCCATGATAGGTGGAATCCTCAAGTCAGGCCTAATAACTAGCGAAGATATAAGGGCTGTCGCTCGTAGTCAAGAGACACTTGATAGGATAGCCAGTCAATATGGGATAGGTACTAGCCTGGATGCTAGAGAAGTGGTTGATTTTGCAGATATAATTATCCTGGCAGTCAAGCCCTACCAGGTGGGAGGGCTTTTAAAGGAGATAGTAGGTCTTCTGGACGGTAAGATACTAGTTTCAGTGGCAGCAGGTCTTACCCTAGATCACCTTGAAGATATTGTTGGTAGTGATAAGAAGATAGTCAGGGTCATGCCAAATACACCGGCCATGGTTGGTCAGGCCATGTCAGCCCTGGTAAAGAATAAACAAATTACATATGATGACCTAGTGGAAGTGGATAAGATTTTTAAGTGTATAGGAAAGACCCAGCTTATAGATGAGTCTATGATGGATGCTGTTATAGGGGTGAGTGGGTCATCACCAGCCTATGTATTTATGCTTATAGAAGCTATGGCAGATGCAGCAGTTTTATCTGGTATGCCAAGGGACCAGGCCTACCAGTTTGCTGCCCAGGCAGTATATGGGTCTGCCAAGATGGTTATGGAGACGGGCCTACATCCGGGTGTCTTGAAGGATATGGTTTGTTCACCAGGAGGAACTACAATTAGGGCAGTAGAAGTTCTAGAGGAGAATGGACTTAGAAATGCCGTAATCAAGGGGCAGTTGGCCTGTGTAGACAGGTCCAGGGAGATGAGCAAGGAGAGATAGGTTAATATGTGGATGCATAGACGATAAAAATAAGTTGATATACGGATATATAATACTATAAAAGGAGGCTGTTTCCATTTGTTGGGTTGACAGTCTCCTTATACATTTCAAAACTATATCAAAAACAAGAATACTAGCAAAAAGTGGGCTAGTGAGCCAAGCATTATAAATATATGGAATATATCGTGGAAGTTCCAATTTCTAATATTTGGCTTCTTAATAGCGTATATAATACCGCCAATCGTGTATAGGACTCCGCCAAGCACTAGTAGGAAAAATGCAGGCCCAACTAGGTTGATATATAGGTCCTTAATGACAAAGATTGCAACCCAACCCATGCCTATGTATAGGGCGGATGATAGGATTCTAGGCATATTTATCCAGAGTATTTTCATCAAGATTCCGACTAGGGCTATTACCCAAAGTATTACAAATACAGGTATGCCGGTCCTCTTTGGAAGGACATATAGGCAAAATGGCGAGTAGGACCCTGCAATCAAGACGTATATCATGGAATGGTCTAGCTTTCTCATATACAAGACAAATTTTTCTTTTTTTGCACTGATGGCATGGTAGATGCCACTGGTGAAGTATAGGAGTATCATTGACGATCCAAATATAATCGTTGAAACAAATAGGCTGTAGTTTATAGATGGCCCAAGGACCTGCTTTAGTATCAATAAGACTAGGGCCAGTATTGATAGACAGCCTCCTATTAGGTGTGTGATAGAGCTGATTGGCTCTCTTAATTTTAATGTATTCATATTATTCACCCCGAATCAAATCTTATGTAGTATCAAGAACTATGTATAAGAATATTATAGACTGTATGACATAAATTTTCAAGTGTTTTTTTCTTTATTTATGCTTATTGCTTTACAAATTTTTTGAAATACGTGGTATAATATATTCTGCATAAAAAAATTGATAAGAGATTAAGCACAAGATGATTTATATTATAGAAGTGGTGATAAGATGTATAGAATAGAAGATATAATTGAGGGTTTGACTCAAAAGGGAGATATGAGGTTGGAGGATATACCTGAGATAGACCTCTATATGGACCAGGTCTTGACCCTGTTTAACAAGCACTTCCCCTACAATGAAGGGGAGCAGGCCTTGACTAAAACTATGATAAATAACTATGCCAAGAGTGGTGTCATAAAACCAGCAGTTAAGAAGAAGTATACCAAGGAACACATCCTTATGATAGTGATTACCTGCCTATTGAAGAGGGGTATTACTATGTCTGAGATAAGGGACTTGGTGACAGACTCAGACGTAGAAGAGGCCTACAGCCTATTTGTAGATCAAAAGAAGATTATGAATGACAAGCTAATTGAAGTAATGGGACCAATAATGCTTGATTTGAAGGAAAATAAGATAATGAATTCGGAAAACAAGCTGTTTGATGTATTGATGCTTTGCTACTATTCAAACCTATTGAGTGAGGCGGCAAGGGCTATAATTAGGGGAGAAGATGACTAATGATAAAAGAAGTGATAGTAGTAGAAGGTAGGGATGATATCAGGGCTGTCAAGAGGGCCCTAGACTGTGAACTAATAGCCACAGGTGGATTTGGTTTTCCTAAGGGAGTTATGGATAGGATAAAGGCTGCCCAGGCTAGGAGGGGGGTAATTATATTTACCGACCCAGACTTTGCAGGAGAAAAGATAAGGAAGAAGATAGCCAATGAGGTAGAGGGTTGCAAGCACGCCTTCCTGCCAAGGGAAGAAGCTAGCAAGGATGGTGATATTGGCATAGAAAATGCCAGCCCGGAGAGTATCCTAGCAGCCCTAGCCAAGGTCAGGACTGAAATAAAGGCAGATAGAAAAGAGTTTTCTAATGTGGACCTAGTGAAAAATGGCCTGATAGGTAGTGACAAGTCATCCCATAAGAGGGACAAGATAGGCAGGTTGCTAGGTATAGGCTATGGTAATTCCAAGCAGTTTTTGAATAGGCTCAATAATTATGGGGTTACAAGGCAGGAATTTGACCAGGCCTTGAAGGATTATGCAGAAGGGAGACAGGAGCATGAATAAGAGACTATCATCTCATAGTGCAACCATGGACCTTGTAAAGAAGCATGGCTTTAAATTTACAAAGTCCTTGGGGCAGAACTTTTTGATAGATGATAATATAATAGACAAGATAGTTGATGGGGCTGGTGCTGGACCTGGTGACAAGATAATCGAGGTTGGGCCGGGTATAGGTACCTTGACCAGAGAATTGGCATCAAGGGCTGATAAGTTGATGGCTGTGGAGATAGACAGGAACCTGATACCGATTTTGGCAGACACCCTAGGAGACTACAAGAATGTAAAGATAGTAAACGAGGATATAATAAAGGCAGATATAAGAGGTCTTATAGATGAGAACCTGGATGGTGGTCCTGTCAAGCTAGTAGCCAACCTTCCTTACTATATCACTACTCCTATAATCATGAGGTTTTTAGAGGAAGATATAAATGTGACTGATATAGTGGTCATGGTTCAAAAGGAAGTGGCAGAGAGGATGAACGCCCAACCAGGGGGCAAGGACTTCGGTGCCCTGTCAGTTGCTGTTCAATACTACTGTGATACAGAAATAGTAGCCAAGGTGCCTAGACATCTATTTGTACCCCAGCCTAATGTAGATTCTATAGTTATAGCCCTGAGGGTCAGGCCAGAGAGAAAGTACAAGGTAGATGATGAGGCCTTGTTTTTCAGGGTGGTCAAGGCAGCTTTTGGGCAGAGGAGAAAGACTCTACTGAATTCAATTTCTAGCATGGGTACCCTATCTAAGGATGGCGTTAAGGAGGCCCTACTTGAAGCAGGTATAGATGAAAAGAGGAGGGGTGAGACCCTTAGCCTTGATGAATTTGCCCTTTTATCAAATACAATAGGAAGTAAGCTAAAGGAGACGGTTAAGTAGATGTGGAAGCTGATAAAAAAACTATTTAAGTGGATTAGTATAATATTTAACTGGATTGCTGTAAGGTTTCTTAAATTGAATATAATAGTTAGAGTAGTTGTGATTATATTGGTATTTATGATGATATACGGAATTACCTTTAAGTTTGTTAGGACCAAGATAGACAAGGGTCAGACTATGGATATAATGAATGTTGATACTGGTGGTGAAAAGTCCAAGACTCAAAAGGCTATGGAAGCTAAAAAAGCTGAAGAAGCTAAAAAATCTCTTTTGGTTAGGTTCAAGGAAGCTAAGAAAATATATATATCAGACGATGAAACTGAGAATATAAGGATTAGTGGTGAAACCCTAGAACAGTTCAAGAGGAAGGCAGAAGTATTTGTCAAGGTGAGAAATATCAGTGGTGATTTTAAGTCCAATAATAAGGGCTATAGTGACAACGACCTTTATTTCAAGACGGACTTTAACTATTTTGTAATTACGAGTGGTAAGATAGTAGAAAACTACAAGGTGCCTGTATCTATGAAGGAAGAATTTGAGTCAGATTATAGGAAACTGATATATACATCTCTTGACTTTATTACCAATAAGGAAAATGTTGGGTCTATAACTTTGTATCACGGAAATGAGTCAAAGTCTGTATGGCCATGGAAGAAGGACGATCTTATCTACAAGATTCTCTATAAGAGGGAGGTAGGAAAGATTCAGCCAGACAAGGAATTTAAGAAGTCAAAGGACAACTATACAATAAAGATGGAAAAATCAGGTGTAAAGATTTCTATCCAGACTATGGGCAAGGACTTTATCAAGGTCACTTGTGGAGATAATACAGCCTATTATGAGGTTTATCCAGAATTGTACAACTATCTGCATGACGAGGTTTTTAAATAAGAATATTAAAAGGACCATAGGTATCCGTATTTGCTGTCAACTAAAGGCTAGGCTTTTTGGTTGGTGATTGGGATTTATCTGTGGTCCTTTTTGTATGTTTGGTTCTATGTCAAATAACGTTGGTGATAATTTAAATCAATAAAATCTATTAA
>NZ_JRNB01000025.1 GCF_000758885.1 Peptostreptococcus sp. MV1
TATTAAAAAGTATTTTTACAGTCTGACTTCCATTTTTAGTTATGTCATAATTTTCTTTGATGTGTGTTCCTATTTTTTTGCAAAAATTTAGCCTTGGGGGAGAACTTTTTCTCTCACCAACGCTAAATATTATACAACCGATATTTAAGGGTGCCAATCTTGGCACCCTTTTTTGAGAGCTATCATTTTATGGGCAAGTGGTATAAAAATATCACAACTGGTGTGTACAGATGGGATATTCTTGATATAATATCCTTATAGTGGGAGGTAGTATGTATGATGGCAGAATTATGCGGATTATTTGGCTTGATAAATAATATGTATGTAGTGCTAGACATTACAATCAAAACTATGTTTTTTATGTATGCCTTAAATATCAAACCATTAAACAAAAAGAGATGGGTTATTGACATGTCGGTTGCAATTGTTTTTGTTGTAATAAACAATATAATCAATATCTACATGCCTAATGTTAATATAATTCATGGAGTGCAAATAGATGTCAATATTATAATCATGGTTTTAGTATACTTATATATATTAAATAGGGACACGGATATAATCTATAAGTTATTTATTGGAATGTATTTTTTTTATGTTCAAGGGTCAATATTTGCCTGCTTATCGAACTTTATAGTTAGTTTTCTTGCAGAAAAAAGAATGATGTATGTTATGGGGCTTATTAATCTGCTGATATCACTATTCCTATTTTCTATTATAGTAATTATAGATGACAAGCTTTATAAGAAATTGTACTATTTGACCAAAAAAGAAAAACATATTATGTGTGCAATAGTATTAGTTTTTATGATTGTTCTTATAATTGTAGATTACAA
The DNA here is from genome assembly GCF_000758885.1 of Peptostreptococcus sp. MV1. GTDB lineage: Bacteria > Bacillota > Clostridia > Peptostreptococcales > Peptostreptococcaceae > Peptostreptococcus. The sequence goes on from NZ_JRNB01000025.1 coordinate 837, forward strand.
GCCTTTTGATTATGACAAGAATAATTTTGGGATAATAGAGGCAAGTGTTAGAATACATAAAAAAGATGACCTTTTATCTGCTGCTATATCAGTGCTTACCTTATGTAATTTTTATTTTTATATAAAGTTATCAGAGCATAATAAAAATAGTTTAAATGGTGCTATCGTTGACAGGATAAAGATTTATAATGATAAATATCTTGAGAAGATATTGGAAGCTGATGAGAGAATATCTAAGATTAGGCATGATATAAATAATCATATGAATATTATGGAGTCAATGTCTGATACATCGATAGCAAAAAAATATATATCATCTATAAGGGATGATATAATTAATTTACCAATATACATTCAAACAGGAAATATATTAGTTGATATAATTTTAAATGATAAAATAGCCTATATGAATGAAAATTCTATAGACTACGATATAAAGATGATTGTACCAAAATCAATAACAGTGGAGGATAGGGACCTGTCTTCTATACTTTTCAATAGTATAGATAATGCTATTGAAGCATCACTTGCCCTAGATGAAAGAGAGCGAAAAATTGTTATTAAGTGTCACTTGAAAGGGGATTTTATCCAATATACCATAAGCAACAGATATGATGAGAAGTCAAAGTCTAAATCAATAAGCGATAAGGGTGGTATATCAAGAGGTTATGGTCTAAAAATTATTGAAGAAATTGTGAGTAAGTATGATGGGGGAATGAAGGTGATTACTGGCGAAGAAATATTTACTCTAAAAATATTTTTTAGATGTATGTAAAAGACTCTATATATGATAATCAAGCTTTTTAGATGAAGAGACGATGTTCAAGCTAGAAGGTGTATGAGAGAGGGGATCTTTATGAGGATTGCAATTTGTGATGATGATGTAGGATTTTTGAAAAAAATAGATTCAAGAGTAACAAGGATTTTTAGGGAAGCTGAGATAGAAGTAGATATTTATAGTTATAGTCAAGCAAATTTAGTCTTGGAAAATCTGTATAAGGGTTCATTTGACCTATATTTTTTGGATATAGATATAGGAAGAGATGATGGGATAGAGTTGGCGAATGAAATAGCTAAAATTGATGCTTCTGCTATCTTTATATTTGTAACTTCTCATAACAATAGAGTTTATGAAGTGTTTTCTTTGAATACTTTTGGTTTTGTTAGAAAATCAGATTTGGATAAAGATTTAGATGAAGTTATGAAACGCTTAATTAATAAATTTGGTCGTATTATTTACAAGTATCAAATTGTAAAGTCGGATAGGACTAGGATGTACATATATATAGATGAACTGGAATATATAGAAAGGTTTGGAGGCAGGATAGTTCTAGGGCATATAAATTCTGAAATGATTGAAACTTCATATAGGATAACCAGTGATTTACCTTTTGATTTGGCTAACTTTGTTGAATGTCATAAGGGGGTATATATAAATTTGAGATATGCAAAAAAGATAGGAGATGATAATATAGTGACCTATTCGGGAAAGGACCTGCCTATGTCAAGAAGAAAGAAAAAACTCGTAAAGGAAGCCTTTAGAAATTTCATGTTAGACGATTAACTGCTTAAGCAGGTGATGAATATATTCTTTACAATTTTATATTTTTATATGGAACAGTATCTTATAGAGAAATTTTATTCTAGATACTGTTTTTTTGTTAATAAGTGGTAGCCAATGGTTATAAGCGGTAGTTAATGATAAGTGTGAGTATGATACAATTTAATTATAGAGGACATCTTATTAGACATAGCATTGTGGTTTGTATATTGGTTGATTCTAACCAAATAGAAAATACTGAGGAGGTATATATGATTAATTTGATTTGGAAATACATTATAAAAAATTACAGGAAAAATTTAGCCTTAATCACAGTTTTGGCCATATCTATATGTGTTGTTTTTGCAAATGCTACTGCAAAAAAAAGTCAACTAGAGTATATTAAGGATGTATTGGCTAAAAATAGACCTAAGGCAGAGGTTATATATAATAATCTAAATCTTGAACAGATTAGTAAAATTAGCAAGAATAAGGATGTTGATTCATATACTAAGGTAAGGACTTATGGTGTAGTTACTTATTCAAATAGGTTAACAGAAGATTTAATAGAATTTGACCAAAAATACTTTGAGCAATATAATTTGACTTTAGTAGAGGGACGATTGCCCATAAGCAAGAATGAAGTGATAGTATTTGAGGATTTTTTTAAGCAAATGAATCTGAAAATGGGTCAAAAAATAAATATAGAAGGATATAATAAATTTAAGAATAGAGAAAATAAGGTAGATATAGAAAACTACAAGTTAGATGTCAAGGTTGTTGGATACTATACTTGTCCAGAGGTTATGAAAACATTTTTTATAGATAGCTCTATAATGTTAGCTAGAGGTGAATATGATGTAGTAAAAAATATATCATATAAGGGTACCATAGACTTTAAGGAAGGCTTAAAGCCCTATATTGCATCTATGAAATTAAGCTCAGATTTAAATGTCAATTCAGATCACATCTATATAGACAACACGCATGCTAGGATCAAGGAAGAAGAAGCGCGATTATTCTCTGATAATGATTCTATGGATTGGGCTTTTATGGTTTTGGGAGCTTTTATGACGATGAATATAATATCATTAATGGCTAGTCAAATATCAAGAGATCAGGGGCTTCTCAGGGTTATAGCCATGTCAAAAAGAAGAATCTTATTATTTGAGTTCATGAAAAATGTATTTTTACTTTTTGTATCGGTTGTACTGGGATTGATAATGGGTTTGCCATTGTCTAGGATATTTACCAGGTTTTTTAGCTATTCTAGTATTGATATTAGTATGGCACATGCCACCATATCATATGACTGGGTGTGTATGAAGAACGTAGTGATATTACTAGCTTTGGTTATGATGTTATCAGTGGCAATACCATCTATTAAGCTACTTTCAAAGACGCCAATAGAGCAGTATAAAGGTCTTAAGAATAATGTCTGGGGTAGGTTTACTAACAATCTGATAAATAATATTTTTAGTGATATAACTAATAGATTATTGGTGACTTCTATTTTGAAGCAAAAAGTATTCCTAGTAGTATCATCCGTGATTATAGTGTTTGCAGGTCACACTTATGTACATAATTATAGTTTTCCCACATATTGGAAAACCTATATGAGTCCACTGGAACGGTCATTTAGGGATTATGATATTAGGTTATCTCAAGATAGGTTTGTAGATAATTTTAGAACAGGCTATACCAGTGATGATGTAAAAAAGATATCAAGCATAGGAGGGGTGAAAGATGTTTTTGCTAGGTCGAATTCAGAGGCCTATATGTATGTGAAACCTAATCAACTATCAGACCAATATAAGGCTCAAAGATTATTGGATGATAATTTTGATAAGGGTGAGATAAGGTTTGATCTTTTAGGTATGCCTAAGAAGTTGATTCAGGATTTTATCGATAAGGATAATGTTCTAGAAAGGGGGCACCTACCAAGTGACAAGGTAGAAAATGGTATAGTAGAAGCATTAGTTTATAATACGTTTTACTTGAAGATGGATGAAAGAGGAAATTTTAAGGTAATAAAAAATCTATCAATAGGAGATATTATCAACCTTAGGATTGAAAGTTATAATAAAAAAACAGGAAAAATTAGTTATAAGAATCAAAAGTTTAAGGTTGTTGGATTGCTTGACGATATTTGGGGGAGTTTTTATGATACAGAAGCCTTTGTTCCAGATATACTGGTAGATTCTAAGGCGTATGCTAAGATTACCGGTTCTGAATACATGTCTAGGGTTGAAATTCGGACAAGAGATAAGTCTGATATAAAGAGGGTGTTCAAGGGTGTAAAGAATTTTTTGGGATATAAACAATTTTTCAAAGCTGAAACTCTTGAAGGGATAATAGATGATTTAGAATGGTATCATAGGATTGCTAAAAAGAGAGATTTTGTAACCACATTAATACTATTTGCTCTGGCAATTACTAATATAATTGTTGGAATTATATTGAGTTTTTATATGAGGAAAAATGAATACGGAAGTTTATTATCATTGGGTATGAGACGTAGAACTTTAAAGAGTATTTGTATGAAAAACACCGTTTTAGTAGTTATACCAGGTATAATAGGTATTTATCTTTGGAGTTTGCGTGACGCTATATTTGAATTTGAGAGTGTTAAGATGTGTGCTATGCAACAGGGTATACCTTTTAATGAATACTTGTATATTCCTTGGGGTAATTTGTTAGCATTTACCCTGGTCTGCATAATGTGTATGTTGGTTGCAGGTTTTATATTGGCCAAAAAAATTGACAAGATTAATATTATGGATATGATAAATAGTATTGAGTAGACAAGGGGGAAAATATGAAATCATTAGAAGTTAGAAATTTGAAAAAATATTATGGCAAGGGCAATAGCATGGTAAAGGCAGTAGATGGAGTTGATTTGAGTATAGATATAGGGAAGTTTACTGTTGTTGTAGGTACTTCTGGAAGTGGAAAATCCACGCTACTCCATTGTATTGCAGGTTTAGACAAACCGACCTCTGGTGATGTTTTGCTAAATGGAAAGAATATATATAACTTGAACGATGAAAAATTGTCATCTATAAGGAGGAAAGAATTTGGATTTATCTTCCAAAGCTTTAATTTGATACCAGTTTTAAATGTATATGATAATATTGTATTACCAGTTCATCTAGACGGAAAAAAAGAGGATAAAAAGTATATTGAGAGTTTAATAGAGGGTATGGGATTGAAAGAACATATAAAAAAATTCCCCAATGAATTGTCAGGTGGTCAGCAACAGAGGGTGGCAATAGCCAGAGCATTATCAAACAGGTCAGAGTTTATTTTTGCAGATGAGCCTACTGGTAACCTCGATAGCAAGACGACAGAGGAAGTTATGAATTTATTGGTTGCTGCTGTACGACAGTTTGGTCACACATTAGTTATGATTACACATGATGAATCTATAGCCAATATGGCTGATAGGATAGTGACCATTAAAGATGGTAAAATTGTGAAGGATAATATAGGATAAGAATATAAGAAATTTTAGGGTGTCAATATTGGCACCCTTTTTTAAAAAGTTTAGCAATAAAGTAACCAAAAGAGTCTATGTAAAAATGTCCGTTTTTATCTGCGTCAAATGACGCTCCTAAACTTGCACCTCTGCCACCCATATTATCACCTCTCTTATTCGCAAAAAAAAGACACCTATCTCTAAGTGTCTTTTAATCAAAATGAAATAAGTGTCTGGATTTTAACCAGCGCCTTGGCCTGCAACCACGTACTCACATTATACTATCACTTATCTCACCAGGCGCCCGGATTCGAACCGGAGCCTTGGCCATCACCCTGTACTGCCCCTATACTACTACCTGTTTTTGTTAATATAATTATACCAGATTTTATTAACCTTTTCTACCATCTTTCCTTCTTTTAAACTTAACTTAGAGGCCCCTTTTTTACCATCATTTTCGTTATGCTTGTATCCATGATGGGTATGCGATTTCATCCCCTTATGTTCTTTGTCTAGATCTATAACCTTAGTTCGTTTATTGCTAGTATCAAAATAAAAAAGGACAAGTTACAATCATTTAAAACATTGAAATTGCAATATCTACAACACATATCTAAAATTAATGTTAAATCATAGTAGTATACCATATAATTTTTGACATATCTAGCTATAAAGAAAAATAAATATATAAAGTATACAAGTATTCCCCATGAATTTTTACAAGCACTTTAAGAGAGGATATTTATTTAATTTTCTTATTTTGGTTTATAGGCTAATACTCTTAGTGAGTTTAGCACTGCCAGCACTGCTACACCTACGTCAGCAAAAATCGCCATCCACATATTTGCTATACCAAGTGTACTCAGTACCATAACTAGTACTTTTACCCCTATAGCTAAAACTATATTCTGCCAGACTATTTTCTTGGTCATACTTGATATCCTAATAGCTGTAGCTATCTTTGATATCTCATCTGTCATTATAACTACATCAGAGGCCTCAATAGCTGCATCTGAACCTATGCCACCCATAGAAAAACCTACATCAGCCCTGGCTATTACAGGGGCATCATTTATACCATCGCCTATAAAGGCTAGCTTGGAATCTTTATCCATACCCTTCATCAGGTCTTCTACAATTTCTACCTTTTGATTTGGTAGTAGGTTAGCATGATAGCTCGTCATACCAAGATCTACAGACAGTTCTCTAGCCACATCATCACTATCACCTGTCAACATAACCAATTTTTCTATGCCAATCTTTTTCAAATCTGCTAGTGTATTCTTTATTCCCGGTCTCAACCTGTCTGCTATCTCCACACAACCCTTATATTCATAATCTACAGCTATATATACCTTTGTAGAAGAATTTTTGATTTCCTGATAAGATATATTTTCTTCTTCCATAAGCCTTGAATTACCTGCTAAAATTTCTTGACCCTTATAGACCAACTTAATACCTTGGGCAGGAATTTCCCTATACAAACCCATTAGATTTTTGTCTACATCCATAGTAGTTCCAGCATCCTGACACCAGGCAAGTATAGACTTAGCTATTGGATGGTTGGAAGAAGACTCTGCTAGGTAGGCATAGGTCATCAGGTCTTTTTCATCTATTCCATCAGCCACATTTATATTCGCCACATTGAATACACCCTGAGTCAAGGTGCCTGTCTTGTCAAATACTAGGGTCTTTACCGACATCAAGGCATCTAGGTAGTTACTACCCTTTACCAAGATACCATTTGTGGATGCTAGCCCTATACCTGAGAAAAATGTCAACGGTATAGACAATACTAAGGCACATGGACAAGATACTACCAAGAAAATCAAACCCCTATATATCCATGTACTTAAGCCCTGACCCCCTACTAGCGGTGGCAAAAACATAATTGCTAAGGCTAGACCCACAACTATAGGAGTATAATACCTGGCAAATACGCTTATAAAGTTTTCTGTCTTGGATTTGTTGGCACTGGCATTTTCCACCATATCTAGAATCCTAACAACTGTAGAATCTTGGTACAACTTTGTCACCTCGACCTCTATAAGGGCCTCCTTATTGATGACACCAGACAAGACCTCGTCGCCCTCTCTCGCAGACCTAAGAACAGATTCACCCGTAATAGCTGACGTATCCAGTCTACTTGCACCCTTGATTATTCTACCATCTAGGGGGATTCTCTCGCCTACTCTGACCAGTATCCTATCGCCTATTCTTACCTTTTGAGGATCAATCTCCACTATATTATCTCCATCAATCAAGTTGGCTACCTCTGGTGCTATATCCATTAGGCTCTCGATATTCTTTCTAGACCTACCTACAGCCAAATCCTCCAAGGCCTCACCTATTCCATAAAATAACATAACACCCACAGCCTCTGGATACTCTCCTATAGCAGCTGCACCTATAGTCGCCACAGTCATCAGAAAGTTTTCATCTAGAGCATTACCCTTTAAAAGATTTCTGACTGCCGATAGCAGGACATCCTTGCCCGACATTACATAGGCTAACCCCAGTAGACCTAGGTATAGCGGGTATGGCAGGCCAAACCTAGCTGCTATCATGGTCACAACATAAAGGATAATAGCAAATATCAATAATTTATTTGAGTGTTCTTCTTGTTCTGCATGCTCTACCTTCCTCATATTGTCTATTGCAACTTGGCTTTCATGCCCATCTAATCTTGACCTAAAATCCCCAACTGTCAAAATATCTCCATCTATCTTCAAACTAATATCTAGACCCGGCTCAGTGTCGTCTATTATATCGATCAATCGATCCACCACCTGACCCAATTTATAAGCTTCATTTATATCTACGGCTAGTTTCTTATTTACAAAATTTAGATTGGCTCTATCAACCTCTTCTCTGGCCTTTATCTTTTCCTCTATAACACCTGCACAATGGGCACAATTTAAGCCACCCATCATAATTTCTACCCTACTCATAATTCACACCTTCCATTTTAAAACATTATCTCCTCTAAATTCCTAATAATATATCTCCTTGATATGGTCTAGGCCAAAACTGAATATTTTATCTATGTGATAATCATCAAGCGAATAAAAGACCGTCTTGCCTTCCTTCCTAAACTTGACCAACCTGGCCTTTTTCAAGACCCTTAATTGGTGGGAAATAGCCGACTGGGTCATCTCCAATAATGTGGCAATATCACAAACGCACATCTCTCTTTCCAAAAGAGCGTATATTATTTTGATCCTAGTGACATCACCAAATATCTTAAATAATTCCGCCAAATCATATACCATTTCTTCTGTAGGCCTGTCCTTTTTGACTTCATCTATCCTATCCTCGTGTATGCAATAGGCCTGACATACTTCTATATTGTCGTCTATCAATTTTCTTTCAGCCATATTTTCCTCCTATTCTACAAGTGCTATCAATTAGCAAAGACTCCGTAATTAGCAGCCCTTACTGTGTACATTTTAAATTTGAAGCAACTATTTATTTGATTTTTTTAAACAAATATATGAATACTTGTTCATATATTCCTTTGATTTAATTATATGCCATTTAGCTGTACCTGTAAATAGTTTTTTTGATTTTTTTCGAATTTAAGTGTAAAATCGAAGTAGGGTTAATTATAATCGTAATCATCACATCAGGAATGGGTCAGGGTGCAATCGATGGACTAGCAGCCAAGGGGGTCAAGTCATTCTCTGGTATTGTAGGAGATCCTCAGCTGGCAGTTGAAAACTACCTAGCAGGTAAACTAGAAGATGCCGGTGCCAACTGTGCTGGCCACGGTGACCATTCATCATGTCACCACTAAGATAGTATAAACAAAGGACTAGTCAGTAACAATTGCTTGAACAAGCTACTAACTAGTCCTTTTTTATTTTATTTAAAATCTCTAATCTAAGTTTAACCTTTTATTCAATATATAATACGTAATCAGGTATAAAATAATTAGTTCAAGCAAGGCCGCCAATAATAAGACAAACAAGGCCCATGAAAAATATTGTCCACTGATAACTACCATATCTCCTAGTTTTTGCAAGTCCTTTGACATATCTATATTTTCAAAGACATGAGAGTATTTCGCATTATAGGATTCAAAAATGCTAGTAATCTTTTTCAAACCAAATTTAGATATCAGATAGTTTGAAAATATTGTAAATCCAACGAAAAACCCTATAGCAGATATATTTTTGTGCTTTTTGAACATTGGCATCTGCCCAAATGATAAGGCTGCATAAATAACCATTGTAGATGATACAATAGAAACTAATAAATGTAGGATGCATAGAAATATAACCATATACGTACTTGGCTTACTAAAAATGACACTAGCAATTTCAAATGTTTGTTCATTTATTTGCACTGCATTAACGCTACCAATAAAGAATATATATCCACCTATAACAAGACCTACAATTATAAATGATATCAGGTTAAATATCAACATAGCTATGGCCTTTGACCAGATTATATTGTGGGTAGATGTTGGTACTGTAAACATCAGATAACCCTCATCGCCCAATAGAGAACTATTAAACCTTGTAATTGTGAATATTAAAAGTAATATATTAAGTGCTATTATGGCCAATATACATAAAATAAATGAACTAAATCCCAATTTTGAAAGTATATCACTAGATGCCTTTACAGTACCATATGATGTAATGGCTCCAACTATAATAATTGCATACAAGACTAAAAAGTACTTGTATATAGATTTTATCTCATATTTTATCAATTTTCCTAACATCTAAATTCCTCCCTAAAAATGGCATCTATAGACTTGCCATACTTCTCTCTCAGGCTCTCTGTTTCCTCATGCATCATGACCATGCCGTCATTTACAAATATAATCTCATCACATATAGTCTCTATATCGCTCACCAAGTGGGTAACTATCAGTAGACTGCTCTCCTCTGGCAAGTTAGTCAAGATAGTCTTCATAATATATGACCTAGCAGCTGGATCGACACCTGCTATAGGCTCATCTAGTATGTATAGGTCCGCCTGCCTAGACATAACCAAGACTAGCTGAATCTTTTCTTTTGTACCCTTTGATAGGTTCTTTAGCTTGTCCTTTAGATCTATATTCATATCAAAAAACATCTGCTCAGCCCTCTCCCTATCGAAGTCCTCAAATAAGTCTTCAAAGAAGTCCAAAATATCCTTGACCCTCATCCAATTATTTAGGTAGGTCCTCTCTGGCAGATATGATATCATGCTCTTGGTATCCTTGCCTATCTTCTTGCCGCCTACTCTAATTACACCATCAGTCACTGGTATCAGACCATTTATCAGCTTTACAAGTGTAGTCTTACCACAGCCATTTGGTCCTAAAAAGCCAACAATCTTACCCTTTTCTATAGTAAAGGACATATTTTTAAGAACTCTCTTCTTACCATATGACTTTCTCACCTGGTCAACATATAGAATTACGTCGTCCTTTATTAGCTCTTCCTTATTAATAGCCATATCCTATTCCTCCTCCTCGAATAAAATTTTTCTATAAGCTTCTACTATCTCTTCCTTGTCAAATCCCAATGTATATAAAGCTTCTATTGATTCCTTTATCAAAACCTGACTCATCTTGTATCTCTCCTCTTTAATCAACTCCATATTATCTATCACAAACCTCCCTCTAGTCCTCTGTGAAAATACCAAACCTTGATTTTCTAATTCCTGTAAAGCCCTCTGTATGGTATTGGGATTTATTTCATACTCGCCCGCCAAGGCTCTCACAGATTCTAACTGCTGGCCTGGCTGATATATACCAGATATAATCTGCTTCTTGATGATATCTATCACCTGCAGATACAGGGGTATATTGTTGTCAAAAACATACGCCATATCTAAACTCCTTTCAACCTGTATCATTGTATTAATTCTTTAATACAATGATACAGTAGACTTATACTATCTGTCAAGCACTTTTTCAAAATTATTTTCTCCATTACAATGGTCACAAGAGTCAGGTATATATGTCAATTTGCCCT
>NZ_JRNB01000026.1 GCF_000758885.1 Peptostreptococcus sp. MV1
AGGCAAGGATAATGCTAATGGAAAGGTATAAAATACAAAAGGGCAACATCCATAGCTATCAGTTTTCTATAGATGCTGCCGCATAATTTAATACATTTTGTTGATTTAAATTATCACCAACGTTATTTGATATAGAGCCCTTTTTTCTTTATGTGAATCTTTTGCCTCTATCTTAAATAACGTTGGTGATAATGCTAGTTGATAAAATATATTAAATTATCTAATAGCAACAATATAATGAGTATGTAAAAATATTTGAAATATTATACAATCATTAAAGTTGATAAAGTATATTCTTTATATTGACAATTTCGTCTAAAAAGAATATACTTTATTTATGTTCATATAATGAACAAATAACAGGAGGGTTGATGAAATGAGTAGATTATATGATATTTTGTTGTTGATAAATAATAATGAAAAGGTGACACAGAGAATGTTGGCTGATGAGTCAGGTATATCACTTGGGGCAGTAAACTCTATTGTCAAGAACCTTGAAGAAGAAAACTATATAGTAAAGGCACCTAACTCAAAGTCAGACTATAGCTTGACTAGGCAGGGAATGGAAGTACTTGAAAACTTTATAGTGGAAAACCAGAACAGGAGGATTAGCCTGGAGTCTAAAAAAGACCAGGAGGGCTTGTCCCAGGCAGTAATATTAGCAGATAGGGTCATTGGTGACTTTGGTAAACCTACGGGTTTCCTGAAGATAGGTGAGGAAACTGTTGCAAAGAGGATATTGAAGCTCCTAGAAGATTTAGACCTGGAGGAGATAATAGTGGTGGCAGGCTATAAGTCCGACTACTACAAGGAATTGGCCCTGTCTAATCAAAAGATAAGGCTGGTTGAAAATGATAAGTACAAGTACAGGGGAAGTATGTATGCCCTATCCCTATGCAAGGACTATATAAGGGGCAACTTTATCTTGATGTCAGACAACCTAATCTTTGAGGAAAGGGCTATAAAGAGCCTTCTTGCTAGTCCCGACCAGACAACTATGCTGATAACTTCCGAATCAGGTTCAGGAAATGAAATATTAGTTGAAATTAGGGATGGATGGGTCTACAAGCTGTCAAAGGATATCCACCAGTTCAACAAGGTTGATGGTGAGTTGGTAGGTCTGACAAAAGTGTCACCATCTTTCTATAAGAAGATGCTAGACCAGTACAGCAAAAATAAGAATCCTTACATGGACTATGAGCATACTATAATAGATGTAGGTAGGGAGTACAAGGTAGGTTATATCAAGCTAGACGACCTGATGTGGTACGAAATAAACAATAAAGAAAACTTCGCCAAGGCTAAGGGTCAAGTATACTCTGGCATATTGAGAAGGGATGACCGTATGAAGCTAGCGGATATAAAGGCAGAGCTGATTGAGGCCCTTGGTGTAAGAGAAGACGAAATTGGAACAATAGAGCCAGCTGGAGGTATGACCAACAAGAACTACAAGGTAGATATTGGGGGTCAAGCCTACATATTGAGGGTGGCCGGAGCTGGTACCAAGAGTATGATTAGTAGGGTCAATGAAAAATCCAACTCTATTATAGGTGGCATACTTGGTCTGAATACAGACATCCTATATTTCAATGAGGAAACTGGTACAAAGGTGAGCAAGTTGATAGAGGAAGCTGAAACACTAAACCCTACAACGGCCAAAAAAGAAGAAAACATGGAAATTGTAGCCCAACTACTAAAGAAGCTCCACTTTTCATGTGTGGACTTTGATAACGTGTTCAATGTATTTAGGGAGATTGAAAAGTACGAAGGCCTAGTAGAAGAGGTAAATGGATCCTACTATGATGATGAATATCCTATGATTAGGAGGAAGGTCATGGCCCTAGAGGGAGTCCTAGAAGAAATTGGAAGAGACCTATATACTTGCCACAATGATACAGTTCCAGAAAACTTCATCAAGGGGGCAGATAGGAACTACCTGATAGACTGGGAGTATTCAGGTATGAACGATCCTATGTGGGATATAGCTGGTCATATAATAGAGTGTGACTTCAACAAGGATGAGGAAGAATTATTTAAAAACAAGTATTTCAGCATAGATTACGATTTAAAGAAGGGTTCTGACAAGCCTAGTCCAGTTCAGGAAGAGAAAATTCTCCTATTCAAGATTTGTCAAGACTTCCTATGGACAATTTGGACAGTCTACAAGGAGGCCAAGGGTGTATCATTTGGTGACTATGGTCCAATGAGATATGAAAGAGCCAAGCAAAATTTAGAAAAATTCTACGAGATATATATGTAGCCCTATCTTCCTGTCCGAGGCACTCCTAGTGGCTAGCCATGGGGGTGTTTTGGACTTGGATTTAAGTATTTGTTTATGTGTTAGGAGATTAAAATGAGTAAAAAGTATAGGAACAACTTGAAGTTTGGAGTATCATCAGCCCTATTGTCAGGTATTTTTTGGGGGATGGATACGGTCTTGACCGGTATAATACTGGCAGCTTCGCCCTTTGTATCGACTGCCCAGGCTATAGCAATAGCACCAATAGTGGGAGCATTTTTGCATGACTTTTCATCTGCCTTTTGGATGACGCTCCTGTCTATTATCAGGAAGGATTTTTTCCATACTCTCAAGCTATTGTGGTCTAGGAGTGGTAGGTTTGTAATGCTAGCTGCCCTTTTTGGTGGTCCTATAGGCATGATGGCCTATATGTTTGCCATCACAAATATAGGTGCCAGCTATACTGCCTCTATATCTGCTATGTATCCAGCTGCAGGTGCCTTCTTTAGTTATATATTCCTAAAGGTAAAGTTATCCAAGAGGGGATGGTTTGGTCTCTTCTTGAGTATATTATCGATAATTATTTTGGGCTATACTCCAGGTGATGTCCAAGTGAAAAATTTCGCCCTAGGTTTTCTTGCTGCCCTTGTAACTGTTGTAGCCTGGTCACTTGAAAGCGTAATATGTGCCTATGGTATGAAGGATGATGTCACTCCTGTAGAAGCTTTATGGATAAGACAGATGACTTCTGCTTTAATATATGTCATCATTGTGGTATTATTTATAAAGGGGGCTCCACTTTCTGTGGAGATAATCTCATCCAAGCTAATGATTTTTATGGCTATAACTGCCTTTATTGGTACGGCGTCTTACCTATGCTACTATAGTGCTATAGACTCTATTGGACCAGTCAAGGCAACTGGCTTGAATATTACCTATTCAATCTGGGCCATGATAATATCAATTATAGCCTTGGGAACAGAATTTAATCTAAGGCTGGTATTTTGTTCAGTATTGATAATTATAGGGTCAGTATTAGTTTCAAAGGACCAGGCTGAATCATAATTATAGGAGTTAAGAATATGAGAGCAATTATTTTAGCCGCTGGAATGGGGACTAGACTTAGGCCTCTAACAGATGACAAGCCAAAGTCACTGGTAGAAGTTGCCGGTGAAGCCATGACAGAGAGACAGGTAAGGTTTTTAAAAGAAAAGGGTATAGATGATATAGTGATAGTTGTAGGCTATAAGAAGGAAGCCTTTGAATATCTAGTAGAAAAGTATGGCGTCAAGTTGGTATTTAATGAAAAGTTCAATACATACAATAACATATACTCCATGTACAAGGTTAGAGACCTACTAGCAGGCTCCTATGTACTAGAGGGCGATATATACATGAACAGGAATATCATAGATACAGGTGTGTCTAGGTCCACTTATTTTTCTTGCCACAAGGAAGGCTTTGTCAATGAATGGAAGCTAGTGGTTGATTCCAATGACAAGGTTACAGGTATAGATATATGTGATGGTGATGGCTATATCATGTGTGGTGTATCCTATTGGGACCAGACAGATGGTCAATATATCAAGGAAAAGTTGGACAGGATAGAAGATATTGATGATTACCAGAATAAGTATTGGGATGATGTGGTAAGGGACAATATGAAGGACCTTGATGTCACTATTAAAAAGTTAGAAAAAAATGACCTGATGGAAATAGATAATGTAGAAGACCTTAAAAGGGTTGAGGACTATCTAAGGACACAGGTTGACTAAGGTAAATGACCAGTCGCATTTATGAACTTGAATAAGTGGAATATTGTGACTGGCTTTTATAGATTTATATATTATTATATTTATGCGAAAAGAGGCGATTTTTATGTATAATTTCAATATTCACTTAAATACAAATATCCATTTTGGCAAGGGACAAATAAATAAGTTGGGAAAGGATATAATTAAGTATACAGATAGGCTGCTACTAGTCTATGGTGGCGGAAGTATAAAGAAAAATGGCATATACCATGCTATAGTGGCTGAACTAAACAAGTATGGTATACACTTTGAAGAACTAGCTGGAGTAGATCCAAATCCTAGGATAGAATCTGTCAGAGAAGGTATCAAACTCTGTAGAGAAAATAATCTAGGAGGTGTTCTTGCAGTGGGTGGTGGTAGCTCAATAGACTGTTCAAAGGTAATAGCTGCCGGTGTAAAATACGAGGGTGATCCTTGGGACCTAGTCCTTGATAGGAAGAAGGTTGTAGATGCTCTACCTATATTTACTGTATTGACGCTTTCAGCAACAGGTTCAGAGATGAATTCCGGTGCAGTAATATCAAATATGACAACTAACCAGAAACTAGGTACAGGTATGCCGGGTATCACTCTACCAAAGGCATCAGTCCTAGATCCTGAATATACATATACAGTACCAGCCAAGCAAACTGCAGCAGGTACAGCAGATATCATCAGCCATACATTTGAAAATTACTTTACAAATGTAGAGGGTGGCTATCTTCAGGCTAGGTTTGCAGAGGCCATTTTAAAGACTTGCTTTCATTATGGACCTATTGCCTGTCAGGAGCCAGATAACTATGAGGCTAGGGCCAACCTAATGTGGGCATCATCATGGGCAATCAATGGATTGATATCAGGAGGAACAGCCAACAATTGGTCAGTTCATCCTATGGAGCATGAACTAAGTGCCTATTACGATGTGACTCATGGTGTTGGACTAGCTATCCTGACACCACACTGGATGAGGTATGTCCTAAATGATGCCACACTAGATAATTTTGTAGACTATGGTGTCAACGTATGGGGCATTGACCCTAGTATGGACAAGTATGATATAGCAAACAAGGCTATAGATATGACTCAAGACTTCTTCTGCAAGGACCTAAATATACCGGCTAGTCTGACTGAATTGGGTATAAACGAGGAATACTTCCAAGTCATGGCCCAGCACGCAGCCAAGGTCAAGGGTGGAAGCATCCAAGGTTTCGTAAACTTAGAGGTAGAGGATATAGTAAATATATACAAGGCTGCTTTGTAGAATTTGACCAAAGGATTATGGTTAAATGGCTTGACAGCTATAGGTATAGATGTTAAAATAATAGAGGTTATTTTAAAAAACTAAATTAAATAAACACAGCAACGGGATTCTTAAAAGGTGCCCATGTGGTTTTTTAGGAAGTAGAACGTGCTGGAGGTAAAAACCAAGGAGGAAAATTTAATGTCAGTAATTTCAATGAAGCAATTGCTAGAAGCTGGTGTACACTTCGGTCACCAGACTAGAAGATGGAACCCAAAGATGGCCAAGTATATATTCACAGAAAGAAATGGAATATATATCATTGACCTACAGAAAACAGTGAAGAAGATTGATGAAGCATACAAGTTCATGCAGGAAGTAGCAGAAACTGGTAAACCAATCCTTTTCGTTGGTACAAAGAAGCAGGCTCAGGAAGCTATCAGAGAAGAAGCTCAGAGATGTGGTATGTACTTCGTAAACGAAAGATGGCTAGGTGGTATGCTAACTAACCACAAGACAATCAAGACTAGAATTCAGAAGTTAAGAGAATTGGAAGCAATGGAAGAAGATGGTACTTTTGAAGTACTACCAAAGAAGGAAGTAATAAAGTTAAAAGCTGAAAAGGCAAAGCTAGAAAAATTCCTAGGCGGTATCAAGGATATGCCTGAACTACCAGCTGCACTATATGTAGTTGACCCAAGAAAGGAAAACATAGCTATCCAGGAAGCTCACAGACTAGGTATTCCTGTAATAGGAACAGTTGATACTAACTGTGATCCAGACGAAATCGACTACCCAATCCCAGCTAATGATGATGCTATCAGAGCTGTAAAGTTAATAACTGGAGCAATGGCTAGTGCCATAATCGAAGCTAGACAAGGACTTGATGATGTAGCTGAAGAATCTGAAGCTGTTGAAGTTGAAGAAACTGAAGAAACTACAGAAGAAATGTAATTAAATTACATTTAAGATGTAAAGCTTATGGTAAGGGCAATGCCCTTACCATTTTGTGAATACAATAGGAAAATTATTATATTATTTAGGAGGATTTTACAATGGCTGTAACTGCACAGATGGTAAAAGAATTGAGAGAAGCGACAGGCGCAGGTATGATGGACTGCAAGAAGGCTCTTACTGAAGCAGATGGAAATATGGAAAGAGCAGTTGATATATTGAGAGAAAAGGGTCTTTCTAAGGCTGCCAAGAAGGCTGATAGAGTAGCTGCAGAAGGTCTAGTTACTATAAAGACTAATGCTGACCATACGGTTGCTGCAATAGTAGAAGTAAACTCAGAAACTGACTTCGTTGCAAAGAACCAGGATTTCAAGGACTTTGTAGCTGACGTAGCTGAAATGGTACTAGAAGGAGATGCTGCTGATCTAGAGGCACTTCTTGCTTCAAACCACAAGGAAGGTAAGGCTCTAAAGGACGTATTAAATGATAGAGTTGCTACAATCGGCGAAAAGCTTGATGTTAGAAGATTTGAAAAAATATCTACTAATGGTAAGGTAGCAGGATATATCCATGGTGGTGGAAAGATTGGTGTTGTAGTTGAACTAGCTACAGAATCAAATGATGAAAAGGTATTGGCTCTTGGTAAGGATATAGCTATGCAGATAGCTGCTATGAATCCAAAGTATATTTCTAGAGATGATGTAGATCCAGATTACATAGCTCACGAAACAGAAGTACTAACTCAGCAGGCTCTAAACGAAGGTAAGCCAGCTAATATAGTTGAAAAGATGGTTGTTGGTAGATTAAACAAGGAATTAAAGGAAGTTTGCCTAGTAGACCAGGTATTTGTAAAGGATTCTGAATTAACTATCGCCAAACTTATAGCTAAGGTTGCTAAGGAAGTAGCCAGCGATATTAGTATTGCTAATATGGTTAGATACGAAGTTGGTGAAGGTATCGAAAAGAGAGAAGAAAACTTTGCTGAAGAAGTAGCTAAGCAGATGAAGTAATTGTAATTAAAGAGGACACTCATTGTGTTCTCTTTTTTTAAAGATATTGTTAGGAGGAATAAAAATGAGCAAACAGCCAATGTATAAGAGAGTACTATTAAAGATAAGTGGAGAAGCCTTATCTGGAGGTACTGGATTTGGTATAAATAATGATGTGGTAAGTGAAATATCTATGGGTATCAAAAAGCTTAATGATGTAGGCGTAGAGGTAGCTGTAGTTGTTGGTGGAGGTAACTTCTGGAGAGGTAGGACTAGTCAGGGAATGGACAGGACTACTGCAGACTATATAGGTATGTTGGCAACAGTTATGAATGCCATGGCCCTACAGGATGCCCTAGAAAATATCGGAGTGCCAACTAGAGTTCAGACAGGTATAGAGATGAACAAGGTAGCTGAACCATACATCAGGAGAAGGGCTGTTAGACACCTTGAAAAGGGTAGGGTAGTCATTTTTGGAGCAGGAACAGGTAACCCTTACTTCTCAACTGATACAGCTGCAGCCTTGAGGGCAGCTGAGATGGAGGCCGATGTAATCCTTCTTGCCAAGAATGTTGATGCGGTATATGACAAGGATCCAAAGGAACATGCTGATGCCAAGAAGTTCACTAAGCTTTCATATATGGAAGTTATCAACAGAGAATTAAAGGTAATGGACTCAACAGCAACTTCATTGTGCATGGACAACAAGATAACTATAAAGGTATTTGAATTAAACACTGAAAATATTATTAAGGTTGTTTATGGAGAAGATGTTGGAACTACTGTAGAATAGTAGTATAATAGATATAAGAATAATTAAATTTAAGCGTATATATTTGACGTATATTAGGAGGTAAAATATGAAACTGGATGTACACGTTCAATTAGAAGAACAAATGGAAAAGACGATAGAGGCCTTAAAGTTTGAATTTGGAACTATCAGGGCTGGTAGGGCCAATGCTTCCATGTTGGATAAGGTAAGGGTTGACTATTATGGTACACCTACACCAGTAAACCAGATGGCTGCTATTGCTGTATCAGAGGGTAGAATACTAACAATAACTCCATGGGACAAGTCTAGTATTCATACTATAGAAAAGGCAATATCAGAATCTGATGTAGGTATAGCACCAGCAAATGATGGTTCTGTAATCAGACTAGTAGTGCCACCACTAACAGAAGAAAGAAGAAAAGAACTTGCTAAGAAGGCATCAAAGGCTTCTGAAACTTTTAAGGTAAGGATTAGAAATGAAAGAAGAGATGCTAACGACAAGATCAAGAAGATGGAAAAGGCAGGAGAAATAGCTGAAGATGATGCTAAGAAGGCAACTGATGAAGTTCAGAAGATGACTGATAAGTACATAAAGACTATTGAACAGCTAACTGCTGACAAAGAAAAAGATATAATGGAAGTGTAAAATGGAAAATTTATTCTATGATATAAGCTTGGACAAGGTTCCTAGCCATATAGCTATCATAATGGATGGCAATGGTAGGTGGGCTAAGTCAAGGTTTATGCCAAGAACTTATGGACACAAGGCCGGTGTTGAGACAATCAGGAAGGTAGTCAAGGAGTGCTCCAGACTAGGGGTCAAATACCTAACTCTCTATGCCTTTTCAACTGAAAACTGGAAACGTCCAAAGGATGAGGTATCAGCCTTGATGGGTCTTTTGGTCAAGTATCTGAGAAGTGAATTGGAAGAACTGCATAGGAATAATGTCAAGATTCTAACTATAGGTGATATCAGCAAGCTGCCAGATGCATGTATAGAGGAATTAGACCGTGCCAAGAAGGAAACAAAGGACAATACTGGCCTAGTGATGTCGCTTGCCCTAAACTACGGTGGTAGAAATGACCTAGTCAATGCAGTTAGAAATATAAGTCAGGAAGTTTTGGATGGTAAAATTTCTCCGGATGATATAGTAGATGATACTATAGCTAGCCACCTATCGACTAATGAATCACCGGACCCAGACCTAGTGGTTAGGACTAGCGGTGAGCAGAGGTTGAGCAATTTCTTGTTGTGGGAGTTGGCATATTCAGAGTTTTATTTTACAGACATACATTGGCCTGATTTTGATGAAAAGGAGCTACAAAAGGCTATCTATGCTTACCAGAGTAGGGATAGACGTTTTGGCGGAGTAAAGTAGAGGTGAACTTATGAAGCAGAGATTGGTTTCCGCAATGATTATGCTACCACTCTTGGTACTTTTAGTATTGGGAGGTGTACCACTCTATGTAGGTGGACTCGTATTAATGGGGGTAGCCCTACACGAATTTTATAATGCATTTGACAAGATCCAAAAACGTCCTATATATGAAATTGGATACGCATTTGTAGTATGTATGTTCTTAGCTAATCTATTTGCCTGGAACACAGGTGTCTATGCTTTTATAATGTTCATACTGTTTTTAGTAGCTATAACGTATGTACTTAGGCAGAAGAGGGATGTTGTCGAAGTATCCCTAACTTTTTCTGGTATACTCTACATATGTTTTTGCTTCAATTATATAATCCTGATATCTGAAAGGCTAGACAGGGGTCATACCTATGTATGGTTGGTATTTATAATCGCCTTCCTGACAGACACCTTTGCATATTTTATAGGACGTAGGTTTGGTAGGCACAAGCTAATGCCAAAGACCAGTCCTAAGAAAACTATAGAAGGCAGTTTAGGAGGTATAATCGGAGCAACCCTATCATGCATAATTTTTGGCCTAATATTCAAGCTACCTTTAGGTATAATGGTGCTGATGGCTTTCTTTGGTAGTATCATAGCCCAGATGGGTGATCTTATTGCTTCGGCAGTCAAGAGGTATGTAGGTATCAAGGATTATGGCAAACTGATTCCAGGTCACGGAGGTGTATTGGATAGGTTTGACAGCGTGCTATTGGTAGCCCCATATGTTTATTTTGTATTAGTCTACCTTTTGAAGTAAATTTGTGATATAATTGAATAAATATTCAGAGTGATCAAATAGTTAATTAATGACCCTCTGCCTTGTATGAGGTGGAGGGCTTTTTTTATAAGATATAAAGGATTTAGGCTGATATATTTGGTTCTATGTCAAATAACGTTGGTGATAATTTAAATCA